>JAGLCY010000067.1 GCA_023270185.1 Candidatus Krumholzibacteriia bacterium
TTCTGGGTGGCCCGGATGATCATGGCCAGCTATGAATTCAAGGGCGAAAAGCCCTTCGGTGAAGTTCTCTTCCACGGGATCGTGCGTGACGAAGAGGGCCGGAAGATGAGCAAGTCCCTCGGTAACAGTCCTGACCCGATCCATCTGATCGACGAATACGGGGCGGATGCCCTGCGCTGCAGTCTGGTCATGCTCACGCCGACCGGCCAGGACATCTTCTTCACCGAGACGACTCTCGAAGTGGGAAGAAATTTCTGCAACAAGATCTTCCAGGCCACCAAGCTGGTTCTCGGCGCCTGGGACGAGGCGTCACTGGAATTTCCCGCCGCGGAAACCCCCGCGCCCCGGACCCTGGACATCGGCGATCTGGGCGCGGCGGATGACTGGTCACATCGTCCCGCCGGTCTCTTCGCTGAAATGTGGCGTGGAGTGTTCGGTGGAAAACCGCCCCGGGAACTGGCGGATGAAGACCTGAAAATGGAGGACCGCTGGGTCTTGGCCCGCCTGCTGGAAACAGTGGCCGACTGCGACGCCAACATGGAAAAACGGCGCCTCAACGACGCGGCCTACGGCGTGTTCAATTTCTTCCGGCATGAATACTGTGACTGGTATCTGGAAGCCATCAAGCCCCGCATGCGCAACGAGCAGGACAGCGGTCCCGCCCTCGCGGTGGCTGTCCTGGCTCTGGCCGTCAGCTACAAACTCCTGCACCCGGTGATGCCCTTCATCACGGAAGAACTCTGGAGTTGGTTGCCGCCCACTCAGGGTTTCCTCATGAATTCCTCTTTTCCCCGTTTCACGGCAGAAACGCCCTTCCCGCGGGAGCGCGGGCAGTTCGACCAGGTGATGGAAATCGTCGTGGCGATTCGCAACATGCGCAACGAATTGGGTGTCCAACCCGGCAAGAGAGGGCGGGCGATTTTGCGGACGCCCACATCTGCCGAGGCGGAGGAACTGGAAGCCGGGGTATCCCTCATCGCTCTTCTGGCCAAGATGGAAACGGTGGAAACCGTGACCGGTGGCGAAGATCCATCGCCCGCCGGTGTCGGAGTCGCCGGATCCGTGGAGATTTTCCTGCCGATGGAAGGTCTGGTGGACCTCGAAAAGGAACGTGCCCGCCTGACCAAGGAACTGGCCGGTATCGAGGGGTGGATGAAGGGATGCCGTGCTAAGCTGGGTAACGAGAAGTTCACTGCCAACGCGCCCGATCACGTGGTCCGGAAGCAGAGGGACCTGTTGGCGGAAAACGAGACCAAGGCCGGCAAGCTTCAAGAGTTGCTGGATGCCCTCGATTGAAACCAGCCGGATGAGGGCACCGGTCACAAGGAGGCTCCGATGAGCGACAATCCTCAGCTGAAGACCCCGGGGGAGATGATCAGTGAGGCCCGTCAGGCTCAGGATCTGACACTCGCCCAGTTGTCGGAACGAACCAAGATTCCCCCGGGGGTCCTGGCTTCCCTTGAAATGGACGAATTTCATAAGATTTCCGGCCCTCTTTACATTAAGAGCTTCCTGCGGACCTGCGCCGTTGATCTCGGTCTCGATCCCCAGATCGTGTTGAGCCTTTACAACCAGATCTCCGGGGAGAATACCTCGCGTCCCGTAGGCTCTGAAATGGTCTGGGAGGAAGAGAAAGTGCAGGTCAGCCGGGTGGGTCTTCCCTGGTTGCGGATTGTTCTGGCGGCAGGGGTCGTTGCCGTCCTGATCGGGGTTGGGCTGTTCAATCTGCGCGGCTGCGGAAACGGGGAATCGGACCGGGACGACGGGGCGCATCCTGCAGTGGGACAAACCGAACCCGAAGAAACTGCGGTTTTGGTCGTTAGAAGTGATTCGGTGGCTGGTGAGGAATCCCGACATGAGTCCCTGATGACTACCAGTACGGAAGAGGAATTACGGCAGAGGGTAGTCCTGGTTGAGGAACAAACCAATGAACCTGATGATGGGCCGGTTTCCCCATCATTTGTTCCCGACAGCCTGGCTTTTGTCTGGATATTGAGTTCGGACACTCCCTTTATCGAGGATGATGAATCCGTCCCCGCACCGGTGGACGAAGTTCCCGCCGAAACGGAATCCGTTGAAGTAGTGGTTCCGGCTCAAGAAATGGAGAAGGCAGCCGGCGACCCTGTCCAGGATGAGGATGAAATCCTGTCGGAAGAGAGCTCGACCGATGAGACACCTGTGGAGATCGTGGAAGAACCTTCTGTTGAATCAACCAAATCGCCCCGGGAGGTGGAACAGGAGAAGGTCGTAATCGAGGGCCCACGGACTGCCGATCCCGTCGTGGCGCGAATGGATTCGTCCTGGCCTCTGGTCCTGAGTATTTCCTGCGATACCCAGCAGGGGATTCTGGTCAAGAGGGATGGCGACAGGGAATTCAGTGAGGTACGGTGGCCACGGGAACCTGAAGGTGCTCCGACCCTCCCGGCCGCCGGGTTCGAAGCCGGCCGAGCATACCGTCAGGGCGACCGTCTGGTGGTCTTTTGGGGGGCCGATGATCATTTCAGCTTGAAACTTGCCAAGGTGCGGGGGGTCGAGGTTTCGATCAATGGCATCATTTGGAATTCGGGTGGATTGACGGTGGGACAGGAATACATCCTGGATGAACATTCAGTCTCCGTCAAACCCCGTCCATAGGGTGCGATATGGGACTGTTTAATCTGGTTGCCCCTTTTGAGCCCACGGGGGACCAACCCGCCGCCATAGCCGAGATCGTGAAAGAGGCCCGGAAGGGGTCCCGCTTTCAGACCCTGTTGGGTGTTACGGGATCGGGCAAGACCTTCACCATTGCCAATGCCATCGCTCAACTCGAAAAGCCGACTCTCGTCTTCAGCCACAACAAGACCCTGGCCGCCCAACTCTACGGCGAACTCAAGGGCTTTTTTCCCGACAACGCTGTCGAATTCTTCATTTCCTATTACGATTA
>JAGLCY010000068.1 GCA_023270185.1 Candidatus Krumholzibacteriia bacterium
GCAACCAGCAGTCTTCTGGCTCGCAGGGACGTCATCGTCGTCGCCAGTGTCTCGGCCATTTACGGGGTGGGGAATCCCAAGACCTTCAAGGACAGCATGGTCGCCCTGCGCGTGGGCATGGAATTGGACAGGGATGATCTGCTGGCCCGTTTGGTGGAGATCAGGTACGGGCGCAACGACATGGAATACGCCTACGGCACCTTCCGTGCCCGCGGCGACACGGTGGAGATCCGCTCCGCCTTCGAGGAACGGGTTCTGCGGGTGGAATTTTTCGGCGATGAGGTTGAGTCCCTGACGTGGATCGAACCATTGACCGGCCGTGCCCTCGGGACCGTGGACAACGCGGTGGTTTATCCCGCCACCCAATTCGTAACCGAAAAGGGGGGTGTCGATCGGGTGATTGACGCCATCGGCCGTGACCTGGAAGTCCGGCTCGGAGAACTGGATGAATTGGGCAAGCCACTGGAAGCCCAGCGACTGGCATCCCGCACGCGGTATGACATGGAGATGATCCAGCAGATAGGGCATTGTGCCGGCGTGGAAAACTATTCCCGCTATTTCGACAACCGCCGGCCGGGTGAAAGGCCCGCCTGTCTGTTCGACTACTTCCCCGAGGATTTTTTCCTGATCATCGACGAATCCCACGCCTCGATACCCCAGATCGGCGCCATGTACTACGGAGACCGTTCCCGCAAGGTGAGCCTGGTGGAGCATGGGTTCCGTCTGCCGAGCGCGTTGGACAACCGTCCCCTGTTGTTCGAGGAGTTCGAAGAGATCATGCCGCAGACCGTCTTTGTTTCGGCGACTCCCGCCGATTACGAGTTGGAAAAATGCGGCGGCGTGGTGGTGGAGCAGGTCATAAGGCCTACGGGTCTGGTGGATCCGCCGATCACGGTCCTTCCGGTACGACATCAGGTCGATGATCTGCTGGAAAGGATCAAGGTGGTGGCAGCCCGGGGCGAACGTGTCCTGGTCACGACCCTGACGAAGAAGATGTCGGAGGACCTCACGGACTATCTGGCCCAGGCCGGGGTGAAGGTGACGTATCTTCACTCGGACATTGCCGCCCTGGACAGGATTGAGATCCTGCGCAGACTGAGGCTGGGGGAAAGTGACGTCCTGGTCGGAGTCAACCTTCTGCGTGAGGGCCTGGACCTGCCCGAGGTTTCGCTGGTCGCCATCCTGGACGCGGACCGCGAGGGGTTCCTGAGGTCGGAGCGCAGCCTCATTCAGACATCCGGGCGGGCGGCGCGAAACGTTAATGGCGAAGTTGTCATGTACGCCGACCGGGTCACCCGGTCCATGAAGCGGGCCATTAGCGAGACCGATCGCCGGCGAAAGCGACAACTGGCCTGGAACAAGGAGCACGGCCTGGTGCCGCGGACCATCACCAAGAGTCGGGAGGAGATCCTCCAGTCGACCTCCGCGGCGGGTGACAGGGGTCTCGAGACGACGCCGAGTGATCCGCGGCCCTGGGAGTCGGTGGTGGACCATGACATGTCCCCACGGGAGATGGTGACCATGCTGTCCGAAGCGATGGCCGCCGCGGCCCGGGCGCTTGAGTTCGAGAAGGCGGCCGCTTTGAGGGATCGGATCGAGGACCTGAAAGCCCAGTGGGGCATCGGCGGGAACGAGTAGCAGGAGTGCAAACCGGGAGCTGACATGGGATACGAAATGGAATCGGGATTTCCCAGGGAAGAGTGGGTTGAAACCCTTGTCCGACAAGCACTGGCCGAGGATGTGGGCCACCGCGATGTTTCCACCGCCATATCCGTTGATCCGTCCGCGATGGGTCGGGGAGATCTGGTTTCCAGGGACAATGGGGTTGTGGCCGGGCTTCCCCTGTTGAAGCTGGTTTATGGCTTGGTGGATCCGGCCGTGTCGGTTGAGCCGGTGATGGCCGACGGGACACCGGTGGCCCCCGATTCTGTTGTGGCCCGGCTCGAAGGTCCGTTGGGATCCATTCTGACGGGGGAACGCACGGCTCTGAATTTTTTGCAGAACCTGGGCGGGATCGCCTCGCTGACTGCCCGGTACGTGGCTGAAGTTTCCGGTACGTCGTGCCGTGTCCTGGACACCCGGAAAACCCTGCCGGGCTACCGGTCGCTGGCCAAGTATGCCGTATTGTGCGGTGGGGGACACAATCACCGGATGGGACTTTATGACCGTGTCATGCTGAAGGACAACCACTGGACGGCTGCGGCTGTCGGCATCGAGGAGATGGTGGTCAGGGCCCGCCGGGAGTTCCCGGATCTGGCCATTGAGGTCGAAGTTGACACCCTGGATCAACTGGATCAGGTCCTGCCCCTGGGGGTGGACTGGATCCTTCTGGACAACTTCACGGTCGTGGGTACGGCAGATGCTGTGGCCAGGCGGGACGCGGCCCCGGTGAAAACCCTGCTCGAATCTTCGGGCAACATTACCCTGGAGAGCATCGCCGGGTACGCTCGGGTCGGTGTCGACGGAGCCTCCGTGGGGCGGCTTACCCATTCGGCCGGCGCCCTGGATCTGGGACTCGACCTGGAGCGGCGATGAAGCGGTTGTTCAGGAAAGGTTCCGTGGCTCGGGACTGGTTCGGTCTCGATTTTTTCCAGGTCGGACCCCGTCTGCTCCGTGACAGTGGGACCCTGTACCTGCTGGATGAAGTAGGTAGCACAAGTGAATTCCTGCGGGGAGGCGGCGATGCCGCCCAGGGGCGTCTTTGTCGCTGGGACGGCTGGGGTTGGAAGGCCCGAAAGCGGGCGCGTCTGGAACCGGTGACCGATCCTGTACCCGGGATGGTCGTGGTTGCCCGGCGTCAAAGCCTTGGCAAGGGGAGGCAGGGCAGAAGTTGGGACGATTGCGGCGGTCTGCATCTTTCCGTGGTTGTGCCACCCCATCGGGCATCTTTCGCCCAGGGTTTTTCCGTGTGGCTGGGGTTGCTGTCGGTCCTTGTCCTGCGCGAGGATTTCATGGTGGACGCCCGTCTCAAATGGCCCAACGACATCATGGTCGGCCGACGCAAGCTGGGGGGCATCCTGCTCGAAAGCACGAGGAGCGGGGCTGAAAAAATGGTGGTGGCGGGTCTGGGCATGAATCTCAGCACGACTCGGAGCGGTTTCCCCTCACACCTGCAGGGGGTGGCCACCAGTACCCTGATCGAAACCGGACAACTCCTTAGGCCCGGCGAGGTGGGCGGTCGGATCATCGCCCGGGTTGAACAGGAGTTGGATTCTTTCCAGGAACATGGCTGGGGGCCCTACCGACCCGCCCTGTCCTTCCTCGACTGTTTGCTGGGGCAGGAGGTCCATCTGGTTTCCGGTGGACGGGATTACAAGGGTCGCGCGGCCGGTATCGATGACCATGGCGCCCTTCTGCTGGAGGATGCCGCGGGTCGGATCAAGGGTTTCAGCGCTGGTGATGTTCATCTCACCGCCCTGGAACAGACGGAGGCTTCACGGCCGGTGAATTTTTCCGCGGCCGAAAGGAGGCATGGAAATGAAAGCTCTGATCATTGACGCTGGAAACACCTGTGTCACCTGCGCTGCCTGGCAGGGAAAACATCAATATCCCTCGCTTGCTGTCGGGTCGCCGATCCAACTGGCCCCGCCGGTTCCCCTGGATGAACTGGGCTCACTGAGCCATCCGTCCGTTGGTGAAGAAGGAGGGACTTTCCAGGCGTCCCTCCAGCGTATTTTCGATGAATCCGGCCGACCGCCCGTGGTGTTGGTTTCCGTCGTTCCAGGGGTGATCGACCTGTTTCCGGAAGACATGGATCTGGAAGTGGTGGATCACGCCAGCGATCTTCCCTTCAGGTTGGATGTTGCTGAACCCGCTCAAGTGGGTCCGGATCGTCTGTGCAACATGGCCGCGGTCGCCATGTCCGGGCTGGCCAGCGCCCTGGTTGTGGACGCGGGTACTGCGACAACTTTCGATCTGATGGTCGACGGTGTGTTTTTAGGCGGGATGATCGCCCCGGGCATGGCCTTTGCCGCCCGTCAACTGGGGGAGGCGGCCTCCCGCCTGAATCCTGTTCCCTTCGGTCCTGCCTCCTGGGATGTGGGTCGCGACACCCGATCGGCCATGGCGTCCGGAGCCTGGCATACCGGAACAGGCGGTATCCGTTCCGTCGTGGATGGTCTTTGCACCCGGTACGGACCCATGCCCGTGGTCATAACCGGGGGACTGGGTCGGCACTTCGAAAATCAGGATTGGCATTTTGATCCTTATTGGACCCTGCGAGGAGCCGCCATTCTGGCAAATCTCTAGCCTTTGTCTGCCATGATGGCAGTCCTGTCGTTCTAACTCCTTTTCTCCGGCTTTTCCCTGAAAACCACTTGCGGGCCTCCGGTGATCATCTATATTCCGCATCGATTAGCAATCAACGGTTGAGACTGCTAACGCGCTTTCAGCCATAAGATGGACGCTGGTTCAACCAGCCGGAATGGAGGATGCAGAATGGCTCTCAATATCAAGCCCCTTGCCGACCGTGTCATCGTCGCTCCCATGGAGCAGGAGACCATGAAGGGCGGGATCATCATTCCCGACACCGCCAAGGAAAAACCCCAGCAGGGCAAGATCGTGGCCGTGGGTCCCGGTACTGTCAGCGACAACGGTGAGCGCGTTGCTCCCGAGGTCAAGAAGGGCGACATCGTCCTGTACGGGAAATATGCCGGCACCGAAGTGAACGTGTCAGGCGACGACTACCTGATCCTGCGTGAGAGTGACGTGCTGGCCATCCTGGGTTAGTGCGCGTTGGATTCAATCGGATCCAAATAGAAACCCATGACGGCGGGCCGCCAACAATGCGCCCGCGGAAATTCAAGGAGATAGAACCATGGCTAAGTTGATCCATTTCAGCGAGGAAGCTCGCGACAACCTGAAGAAGGGTGTCGATGCCCTGGCCAACACGGTGAAGATCACCCTCGGGCCCCGTGGCCGTAACGTGATCCTGGATAAAAAATTCGGCGCACCGACGGTGACCAACGACGGTGTGACCATCGCCCGCGAGATCGATCTGAAGGACCCCTTCCAGAACATGGGCGCCCAGATGATCAAGGAAGTCGCCAGCAAGACCAACGATGTCGCCGGCGACGGCACCACCACCGCGACCATCCTGGCCCAGTCCATGATCCACGAGGGTCTGAAGAACCTGGCCGCCGGCGCCAACCCGATGTTCATCAAGAAGGGCATTGAAGCCGCCACCAACGCTGCGGTGGAAAACATCCAGAAGCAGGCCAAGCAGGTCAAGGACAGCGATACCATCGCCAGTGTCGCGGCCATCAGCGCCAACAACGACATGGAAATCGGTGAGTTGATCGCCAGCGCCATGGACAAGGTCGGCAAGGATGGGGTCATCACCGTCGAAGAGGCCAAGGGTACGGAGATGGAACTGGATGTCGTGGAAGGCATGCAGTTCGACCGCGGTTACCTGAGCCCGTACTTCGTGACCAACGCCGAGCAGATGCGCGTCGAGTTGGACGATCCCTACATCCTGATCTACGACAAGAAGATCAGCAGCATGAAGGACCTTCTGCCTATTCTCGAAAAGATTGCCCAGATGGGTCGCCCCCTGCTGATTCTCGCCGAGGACATCGAGGGCGAAGCCCTGGCCACCCTCGTGGTGAACAAGCTGCGCGGCACCCTGAACATCGCCGCGGTGAAGGCTCCCGGATTCGGTGACCGTCGCAAGCAGATGCTCGAAGACATCGCCATCCTCACCGGTGGACGGGTCATGAGCGAAGATGCCGGGCTGAAGCTGGAGAACACCACCACGGCCGATCTGGGTCAGTGCTCGAAGGTTTCGATCGACAAGGACAACACCACCATCGTGGGCGGCAAGGGCAAGGGCGCGGACGTCAAGTCCCGCATCGGCCAGATCCGCGCGCAGATCGAGGACACCACCAGCGACTACGACCGGGAAAAGCTCCAGGAGCGCCTGGCCAAGCTGGCCGGCGGTGTGGCGGTCATCCGTGTCGGCGCCACCACCGAGGTGGAGATGAAAGAGAAGAAGCACCGCGTGGAGGACGCCCTGAGCGCCACCCGCGCCGCGGTTGAAGAAGGCATCGTGGTCGGTGGCGGGGTTGCCCTGCTGAAGGCCGCCAAGGCCATCGGCGCGCTGGACCTGACCGGTGAAGAGGCCGTCGGCCGCGACATCGTGATGCGGGCCGTCGAGGAGCCAGTGCGCATGATCGCCGAAAACGCCGGCATCGAAGGTTCACTGGTCGTCGCTCGCCTGCGGGCCGAGAAGAAGAACATCGGCTTCAACGCTGCCACGATGGAGTATGAAGACCTGATGGCCGCCGGCATCATCGATCCGGCCAAGGTGACCCGCAGCGCGATTCAGAACGCCGCTTCGATCTCGGCCATGCTGCTGACCACCGAAGCCTGCGTGACCGATGAGCCCGAGACCGATGCCCCGGGTATGCCGGACATGGGCGGCATGGGCGGCATGGGTGGAATGGGTGGCATGGGCGGCATGATGTAGTCCCAGTCTCAGTCCACCGGCGGCCGTCTGAAGTCTTGGCCGCAAAAGAAAGCCCCTCTTCGTCCACGGACGGAGAGGGGCCTTTTTCGTGGTCTCGGATAATCAGACCTGACTGTGCATCCTGGTCCGGCCTCCGGTCCTGGCGTCGATCAGGGCGAGAGCGACCATCTCCAGCATGCATTCAGGTTTCATGCGATCCGAATTGATGACCAGGTCGAAGTTGTCCGGGGCGGTCGGGTCCACCTTGAAGACCTTGCGAATGAATTCCTCGCGGTTGCGATCCGTCTCTTCCAGCAAAGCGCGCGCTTCAGCCCTGCTCAATCCCGTCCTTTCCATGATCCTGCTCAGGCGCGTGGCCCACGAGGCCACCACGCGGATGCGCAGGGAAGCCTTGTCACCCAGGATCAGGTGCGCGCCCCGGCCGAGAAAGAGGACGTTTCCAGCCGCCGCCAGATTGGTCACGATATTGACCAGGGAGGTGTGGTATTCGTCCTTCATGAATATTCTCCGGTTCAGCACCCCCTTGACCCAGAGTTCCGCCTGACTGATGGCGCTTTCATCCAGTTGCGCGACCACGGATTTCTCCAGATTGCGGTCACGTGCAATCCGGTCAACCAGGGATTGGTCGTGAAGAGAAATGTCGAGCTGTTCGGCAAGGCCGGTTGCCAGGGTTCGGCCTCCACTTCCGGCCGACCTGGAAATGGTGATGACCGGTCCGACCCGGCCTGGAGCATTTTCGTCTTCGTCCTTGAGGAACTCCCGAAATCGGTTCCAATGATTGATCTGACGCTGGATAAGTTTTTCCGTGATCAGCAGTGACATGAGGGTCCCCCTTTCCCTGTTATGTTAAATATAAAACGATATTCAAACAAGGCCCAACTGCCACAGGGGCTTTGACCGGCCTGCCGCCATGCCCTAGACTTCGCGCATGAGAATTCTCCACATCGGCAAATACTATCCACCCTACCTGGGGGGGATGGAAACCGTCCTGCGGAATCTGACCGAAGGGCTCCTGGATCGGTCCTGTGAAGTGACCGTCCTGACCGCCGGCGATGAACCGTTGGACCGCCGGGAAACAGTGGTGGGACCCAGCTCCGGTCGGAAGGGTCGACTGGTCCGGGCCTCCGTGTACGGACACCTGAATTCTCAACCCCTGACTTTGACCCTGATGAGCCTGATCCGATGTGAAATTGCCCAGCTGAAACCGGACCTTGTCCACCTGCACCTGCCCAATCCGCTGGCGACGGCCGCCTGGCTTGGCGTGGTGGCGGGCCGGTCAACCGATACGCCACCGTTGGCTGTCTGGTATCATGCCGACATCACCCGGCAGCGTGTGGGGCGTTTCCTGGTTCAACCCATCGTGAACGCCTGCCTGAAACAGTCCGCGGGTATCAGCGTCTCCTCGGAAACCCTGGCGGCGCGGTCACCGACCCTGGCTCCCTGGCGGGATAAAGTGAGTGTGATTCCCTTCGGGATCGATTCCTCCCCGTGGGATCAGGTCGCCCCGACACTGGACGGTCCCTTCCTCTTCGTGGGGCGACTGGTACCTTACAAGGGGCTTGATGTCCTGCTGGATGCCCTGTCGCGGGTCCCCGAAGCCGAACTCGTCATCGTGGGCGAAGGGCCTCTTGAATCCCGTCTCGTCAAGCAGGCTGCCGCTGCCGGCATCACCGACAGGGTTCATTTCGCGGGCCCGATGGACCAGGCCGGAGTGGCCGGGCACCTGGCCCGCGCCCGCGCCCTTGTACTGCCGAGTGTGGATGCCAGTGAAACCTTCGGTCTGGTGCAACTGGAAGCCATGGCGGCGGGAGTTCCAGTCATCGCCTCCGATCTTGCCACCGGTGTACGGGAAGTGGGAGAGCCTGGTCGGACCTGTCTGCTGGTTCCCCCGGGGGAGGCAGCCGCTTGGGCGGATGCCATGAACAGCCTGCAGGATGATCCGGAATTAGTTGGGAAATTGGGAATTGCGGGGCGTCATCGCTTCCAGGATCGTTTCACTCGCGAGTCGATGCTGGACCGGCTTCTCGACTGGTACTCTTCAATGGTTTCCACTCACCCGGGAGAAGCTTCGTGAATTTCGGATTCATCGATCCCTGGCACCAGTTTCTTCCCCGGGAAACCGGGCATGTGATCAGCCTGATGGGGTCGGGGGGGAAAACATCCCTCCTGCTGGATTTTGCTGAAGTCTACCGGGAAAGACAGGTTCCGGTGATCCTGACCACCACCACAAGGTGCGAACCTCTGCCTGGCGTGGAAGCGTTCAGTTTTCCTGAACTTGGCGATGTGGATCAGGATAAGCTGCCAAGCGTTTTCTTCCTGCACGACGGCCTGACTTCCGATGGAAAATGGGCCGGTCTGCTACCGGAAATCGTGGGTAAGCTGGGCCAGTTGAATCCGAGTCGGAACATTCTGGTGGAGGTGGATGGGGCGGCCAATTTGCCGCTCAAGCTTCATCGCCGGGATGAACCCGTTTGGCCCACGTGGAACTCGCTGGCGATCATCGTGATGGGGACGGCGGCGGTCGGGTCCCAGGCGGGTGAGATCCTGCATCGTTTCGGCCGGGTGGACTGGCCGCCCCTGCTCGATCTGAAGTCCTGGACCGTCTGGGAATGGGACCACTCACTCAAGCTGTTGTTGGAACCGGGAGGATATTTGTCTCGCGTTCCCGAGGGAGTTCCCTGCGTGCTGGCCCTTACTGGGATGGGGGAGCAACCGGACAGCATCGGACTTTTTGATTTCGTGGGTCGTGCCATGGAAGATCCCCGTTTGCCACTGACGATGTTCTGTGACCTTGCTCCGGAAAAGTCGGTTATTCGCACCGCCTTCAACGAGGAAAGCGGGGAAGAGTGAGGTCCTCCGGCGAGAGTGTTCCACGTCGGGACCGGGCCGTGATCATGGCCCGGGGTCTGAGTGCCCGGATGGGGGTTCCCAAGGGTTTGCTGCGCCTCTCATCGAACGGACCGGCTTTTGTACGGATCATCGCCGATCTTTATCTGAACGCCGGGCTCCCGGTGGATGTGATAACACGTGAAGAAACATTCGAGGTCTACCGTCGTGAGTTGCCCGAATGCAATGAACTTCGCCTTTTGCCTGCGGAAGCAGGCGGCGACACGGCCCTGACCCTCCTTATTGCGTGGCGTTCATGCCTCGCGGCGGGAATCCCCTGTTCCCATTTCTGGGCTCATCCCGTGGACCTGCCGTTGGTGACCGCCAACGCCGTCGACCTGCTGGGGGACTTGTCACGTCGGGAGCCGGACAGGATCATTCGCCCCACGTGGAAGGGCATACCGGGGCATCCGGTTATCCTGCCAGTCGATACACTGGCGGTTCTGGATGTGCAGGAAAATTTTCACACCGGGCCCCTGCGGGATTTTCTTTCCACAACAGGTGGTCCGGGAATGTTGCCTCGCCAGGTAATGGTTGAAATTGAAGATCCGGGAATTATCAGGGACTTCGACCGACCTGATGATTTTTCCCGCAATGGGACTGCTCCACATAAGAAAGGCGCGCCATGAAAAACAATCACCGTTTGACCGTGGATGAAGGGGATATCTATCGCCGTCTGACGGAAATGGTGGAACAGGGTCAGAGAGGAGTGTTGGCCACCGTGATCCGGACTCACCAGTCCACACCTCGTCATGAGGGGAGCAAGATGATCATTCTGACTGACGGGTCGGTGGTTGGAAGCGTCGGCGGAGGCGCGGCGGAAGCCCGGGTCATCGAGGAAGCACGGCAGGTATTATTGGACGGACGGCCCCGCTGCCTGCCGCTGGATCTGGTCGGTGACGTGGGTGTTTGCGGCGGTCACATGGAGATCTTTCTCGAACCGGTTACGGGGGCTGATCCATTCATCGTTATCGGAGCGGGACACGTGGGGCGGGCTCTGGTCGAATTGGGGCGGGCCCTACCCTTTCGGTTCACCCTCATCGACGATCGGCCCGGCCTTGTTTCCGACCTGGAGGGGTTGCCGGGAGTCAATCTGCTCGAAGCGTCACCTGCCGACCTGATGACATCAGTGGAAGTCCCCGTGCGTGGGGCCTTGTTGATCGCCAGCCGCAATCATGAATTGGATGGGGACTACCTGGAAGCGGTCATAAATGCCGAGCATGCCGCAGGCAGGGAATTCGCTTTTCTCGGGGCCCTGGCCAGTCGTACCAAAGCAGCCATGCTGCGCAAACGATTTTCAGGTGAGGACTGGCGCCGTGAGCGGATAGCCCGGATGCAATATCCTGTCGGCTTGGATATCGGCGCCGAAACACCTTCGGAAATTGCCTTGAGTGTGTTGGCTGAAGCCCTGGCTGTCATTCGGGAGGTGCCACAGATTATGGATGATGACGGACTCCCTCTGGGCGTGCGCCTGCACCGGAGGCG
This sequence comes from Candidatus Krumholzibacteriia bacterium, assembly GCA_023270185.1. GTDB lineage: Bacteria > Krumholzibacteriota > Krumholzibacteriia > LZORAL124-64-63 > LZORAL124-64-63 > JAGLCY01. Next base: position 10,838 of record JAGLCY010000068.1, read on the forward strand.
CCAATGAACCCGGCGGGAAACATTTGGATCCAGGGAGCGGGGGAACTGGCATCGGGTGTTGCCGTGCGTCTGGTCCGGAGCGGGTACAGGGTCGTGTTGGCCGAAACCGACAGACCGCTGGCAGTTCGGCGCCTGGTTTCCTTCAGCGAGGCGGTCTATGCGGGCCGGACCAAGGTTGAGGATGTCTCCGGCGCCCTTGTCGAATCCAACGCTGTTTCTTTTCGGTCCGGCCGGGTGGAGGTGGTCGTTGATCCCGGTGGTTCTCTCCTTCCCGGTTTAATGGTCGGGGCGGTTGTGGACGCCCGTATGACGAAGAAGCAACCGGTGTCTCTACCCAACGGATCGGTCCCCTTGATTGGGCTGGGTCCGGGGTTCACTTGTGGCCGGGATGCCGATCTCATTATCGAGACACATCGGGAAGCGCGGCTGGGGGAGGTCCTTTCCACAGGGGCCGCGGCGCCAAACACCGGGGTTGCCGGTCTTGTGGGCGGTCAGACCGGCCTACGTGTGCTGCGTTCACCGGCGGCGGGCTGTTTATCCCCTCTTTTTGAAATTGGAGACCTCGTTCAGGAGGGGATGGTCCTGGGTCATGTTGGGGGAATGCCCGTGGTCAGTGGGTTGACGGGGATGATCCGCGGCCTGGTCCACCCCGAAGCGGAACTTTCACCCGGCGTAAAGGTTGGAGATGTGGATCCCCGGGGCAGCGATGTGGATCCCGCCTTGGTGACAGACAAGGCGCTGGCCGTGGGCGGAGGGGTGCTGGAGGCTCTTCTCAGGCTGAACGTCCTGCCGGCCAAAGGATAACGATTCCCTGGGTTTCTGTGGTGGCGGGACGGAAATTGACAGAAGGAGGGGCCGCCTGTTAACTTGAGGCAGGTCCCGGTGTAAGGTCCGGGGTTTTTTGTGCCCTCCCGTTGACGAAACATATACCCCCATCGGAGGTTTCTCCCGTGCTCTCCACGAGGAATTCCAGTTCTATCCGCCATTCCCTGGGTATGGCCATTATTCTGATCGGAATCATCGCTTCCTCCGTGGCCCTGGCGGAATGCCAGCCCGGCCAGATGCAGGAAGCAAATAACGCTTACAAGTCCGCTCAGGAATTTCTTGTCAACCGCCAGTGGGACGCGGCCATCGCCCGCATGCAGTCCATCGTCCAGGTTTGTCCTGAACACGTGGAAGCCACCAGGGGGCTGGGCACCGCCATGATGGGCAAGGGGCAGTTTGCCGAAGCCATTCCCTACTTCCAGCGGGTGATCGAGCTGAGAGCTGAACTGGCCGAGGCCGGGGATTATGCCAATTTGGGCAAGGCGCACGCCAGGCTGAAGCAGTACAAGGAAGCACGCGCCGAGTTCATGAAGGCGGAAAAGTTGGCGCCGAATGACTGCGGAGTCCTTTACAATCTCGGGGCGATGCACTACGCCTCCAAGTTCTATTCCCAGTCCGTCGAGGTGTTGGAGCACGCTCTGGATGCCTGTCCCGCCATCAGCGAGCCTGTCCTCAAGTTGTTGACCGATTCCGCGGGGAAAGCAGCTGCCCAGCAGAAGGCCAATGGCAACAACGACCGGGCCGCCTACTTCACGGGCCTGGCTCATAAGTACGGAGGTCAGGCCGGCGGGTCCACCACTTATGACATGGTCAAGAAGAAGATGAAGGATAAGGATTACCAGGGCGCCGTGACCCTGTTGGAGCAGATGCTGGCGAAGGACCCCAGCCACACCGGCGGATTGCTGACCCTGGCCCGGGCTCAGGACCAGTTGCAGAATCGGCCCGCGAGTATTGCCGCCTACAAGAAATACCTGGCGGTCAAACCCAACGACGAAAACGCCACCGCGGCCATGTTGCAGGTGATGGTCGAAAATGATCAGTGCTCTCTCGCCAAGTCGGAAGCCTCGAGCGCTGCCGGAAAATTCCAGGCCAAGGGGAGGGATGTGCTGGCTCCGGTCCTGTATTCCTGGGGTTTGGCGCTGGAGTGCACCGGCGAATACGACGCCGCCCGGGAAAAATTCATGCAGTGTGCCAGCAGCGGTAATTCCCGTTACGCCTCCTACGCGACCCGCCAGGTGGAGCGCATGGAGGGCCTGAAAGCCGTGGAAGAAGCCGAAAAGAAAAAAGCCGCCCAAGGTCAATGACGGGGGTGGATGATCCCCAATGCTTGTGCGATATTGGTCCCGCGGATCGGTTGGTATCCGCGGGATTTTTTTGTTCAATCAATCTTTGACCGGGAGTCCGTGTCCGTGGGTCGTCTCGACAAACTGCCGCCATATCTGTTTTCCGCCATTGACGCGGCCAAGGAGAAGGCCCGTGCCGCGGGCGTTTCCGTGGTCGATCTGGGTGTTGGCGATCCCGACCGTCCCACGCCCCGGGCTCTTGTCGAGGTCATGGCGCGAGCCGTTGCTGATCCCGCCTGTCACTGTTACCCGGCGCAGAGAGGGGACGCGGGGCTGAAACAGGCCATCGCTCTCTGGTTGGCCAGTCGCCACGGGGTCCATGTGGATCCGGCCCGGCAGGTTCTGGTGCTGGTCGGCAGCAAGGAAGGGCTTGGCCACCTGCCTTTGACCTGCGTGGAGGAAGGGGACAACGTCCTGGTGCCTGATCTGGGCTACCCGGTCTATGGCCAGGCAACCATCCTGGCCGGCGGTGAACCCCGGGCTTTCAAACTGAAATCGGAAATGGGATTTCTGCCGGACCTGGATGAATTGGCCCGCCTCATGGATAACCGCACGCGGCTGTTGTTTCTGAATTATCCCAATAATCCCACCGGCGCCGTGGCCGGGCAGGCATTCTGGCAGCAGGTGGTCGAGCTTTGCGGGGAACGCAACGTAATTCTGGTCAACGATGCCGCCTACCTGGAAGTCACGCTGGACGGCAGCCGACCGGCCAGTCTTCTGCGCGCGGCTGATCCAGCGGCCGACAGGGTGGTCGAACTGCACAGCCTGTCCAAGATGTTCAACATGACCGGTTGGCGCATCGCCTTTGCCGCCGGGCATCCGGATGTTGTCGGGGATCTGGCCCGGGTCAAGGAAAGCATAGACAGCGGTGTTTTTACGGCCATTCAGGCCACCGCGGCCCACGCATTGGGTGAATCGTTCACCGATCTGCTGGATTCGGTCATGTGCGCCTATCCCGAAAGGCGGCGGATCATGGTCGACGCTTTGACCAGCGCGGGGTTCGAAGTTTTTGACGCCGCGGCCACCTTCTACGTATGGTGTCGTGTGCCGGGGAATGAATCATCGGTGGATTTCTGCGGCCGGGCCCTGGAAGATATAGGGGTCGTCGTCACCCCGGGACCGGGATTCGGACCAGGGGGTGAGGGTTGGTTCAGGATCAGCCTGACTGCCAGCGATGAGGATGTAGCCGAAGGCGCCCGCCGGATTGGAGCGTGGAAATGATGGACAAGGTGAGCCTGCACGGGATCGACGTCTACGCCCATCACGGTGTCCACCCCGCCGAGCGGGAACTTGGTCAGCGCTTCGTTATCGACGTCGATCTGTGGATCGACTGCGCCCGGCCCGCGACCTCTGATTCCCTGAATCACGCGCTCGACTACACCGCCGTTCATGCCTGCATCAATGAAACCACCGCCGGCACCTCGTTCCATTTGATCGAGGCCTTGGCCGGTCATCTTTGCCGGGCCCTGCTGGAAGGTTTTCCCGTGGACAAGGTGTTGGTCACGGTGCAGAAACCCAACCCACCCATTCCAAACTTTCTCGGGCGCGCGGCCGTGACCTTTGTCCGGGATCGCGCCTGGCTGGAAACCGGGAAGGGGAATTAGGGTGAGGCGACCCGCAGCCAGCATCATTGTTCCCCTGCCGGAGGTTGTTTACCTGGGGTTGGGGACCAATCTGGGTGATCGGGTCGACCACTTGAAACAGGCCCTTTTCGCCCTGGCCACTCACCCTGAAATCGAGGTCACCGCCGTCAGCAGGGTTTACGAAACTGAATATGTGGGACCGGGCAGTCAGGATCCATATCTCAACGCCTGTGTTCAACTGCGGACCCGGTTGAAGCCCCGGGTTCTTCTGGCCGTTCTCAAGGGAACCGAACAGAGGCAGGGGAGGCAAAAGGATGGTCATATGCAGCCTCGCCCCATCGATCTGGACATCCTGATGTACGGTCAACGGGTGATGATCGGACCGGGTCTGACGCTTCCCCATCGACAAATGCGCGACAGAGCCTTCGTGATGGAGCCCCTGGCCGAATTGGCGTCCCATGAAAGATTTCCGGATTCGGGGGAGACAATTGCTTCAGCATGTGCGAAAATAAGGCGTAAATCAGGGCCGTGGATCAAGGCTCTGGTGGATGTGGATTTAGGCAATTCATTGCCGGACAACAACAAGGAGGGTTGGCGTGCTGCCTTGGCGGTACATAGTCGTTGAAGGAGTCATCGGTGTCGGCAAGACAAGTCTGACTAAACTCCTGGCAACAAGGACCAGCGGTCGGCTCAATCTGGAAGTGGTGGAGGAAAACCCCTTCCTGACCCAGTTCTATCAGGACAGGTCGGCCTACGCTTTCCAGACCCAGATATTTTTTCTGCTCAGCCGTTATCGCCAGCAGCAGAATCTGTTCCAGCATGACATGTTCAGTTCGACTCTCATTTCCGACTACCTGTTCGCCAAGGACAGGATTTTCGCCAACCTGAATTTGAGTGACGACGAACTGGTCCTCTACAACCAGCTGGCCACAATTCTGGAGCAGCGGGTCCTGAAGCCCGATCTGGTCATCTATCTGCAGGCCAGGACCTCGGTTCTATTGCAGCGGATCCGGTGGCGCGGCCGCGCCTTCGAGCAGGACATGGACGAGGGTTATCTCAATGCGCTCAACGCGGCCTATAGTTATTTTTTCCATCACTACAAGGATTCACCTTTGCTGGTGGTAAATACGGACAATCTGGATTTCGTAAATGTGCCCGGCGATTTTGACCTGCTGTTCGATCAGATCGGGGAAAAATTCAACGGCACCCGGTATTTCGCTCCCGACTCGGGCCCGGAATAATCCCGGACCTTTCACGAAAGGCATCATCATGGAGAGGAAGGGCAAGACCCTGACCATGAGCGTTTTTGCCCGGCGTAAGAAGCAGGGCAAGAAGATCGTTCTTCTGACAGCCTATGATCTGACCAGCGCCCTGATCGCCTCGGCCGGTGGAGTGGACGCCATTCTGGTCGGGGATTCGGTCGGTATGGTCGTGTTGGGACATGAAAACACTTTGCCGGTGACCATCGAGGACATGGTGCATCATTGCAAGGCTGTCTGCCGAGCCAAGCCGGGGGTGCCGGTCATCGCGGATATGCCCTACGGCAGTTTCCATGTCTCGGCGGCCGAGACGGTGCGGCACGGATTGCGCCTGGTGAAAGAAGCTGGGGTCAGCGCCGTCAAGGTCGAAGGAGGACGCAACCGGGCTGAAGCCATCAAGGCCCTTCTGGATGCCGAGATTCCCGTGATGGGCCATCTGGGTCTGACGCCCCAGTCGGTGAACCGGTTCGGTGGCTACCGGGTTCAGGGCAGGGGCAAGGAAGCCGCCGCGGCTCTTCTTGATGAAGCCAGGTTCCTTGAGGAAATCGGTTGCTTCGCCATGGTCCTGGAATGTGTTCCTTCCGGTGTGGGTGAAAAAATCTCGTCCCGGTTGAGCATACCGACCATCGGCATCGGAGCCGGCCCCGGCTGCGACGGACAGGTTCTCGTAATTCATGACATGCTGGGTTTGTTCACCGGCCTCAAACCAAAATTCGTGAAACGCTACGCGGAGCTGGGCGCCGCCGCCGTGCAGGCTGTGGAAAGTTATACCGCCGAGGTCAGGGACGGATCGTTTCCTTCGACTGAGCACGAGTACGGTGATGAACCCACCGGGCGTCGGGACGGGACCGGAGCCAATGTGAGCGGCCA
>JAGLCY010000069.1 GCA_023270185.1 Candidatus Krumholzibacteriia bacterium
CCGCACTTCAGCAGAGTTGGCTGCCCGGAAATCCCTGCGTGCGGACAAACCCCTGGTGTTGGTCCCTACCATGGGGGCCCTTCACGAGGGACATCTCAGCCTGGTGAGTCTGGGACGTAAGCTCGGTCCGGTGGTCGTGTCCATCTTCGTCAATCCGACCCAGTTCGGTGAAGGTGAGGATTTCGACTCCTATCCGCGGGATCTGGAAGCTGATCTGTCCATGTTGGAATCGTTGGGTGTGGAAGCCGTCTTCGCTCCCGGTATGTCGGAAATGTATGGACAGGACGGCGAGGTGACGGTTTTGCCCGGGCGCCGTTCAGTAGGATTGTGCGGGGGAGATCGGCCCGGCCATTTCATCGGCGTGCTTACTGTGGTCGCCAAACTGTTCGGCGCTGTCAGGCCTGATGTCGCCGTCTTCGGGCGCAAGGACGCCCAGCAGTGTCTGGTCATCGATCAGATGGTCCAGGATCTGAAGATGCCGGTCCGGCTGATCGATGGACCGACTGTTCGTGAACCGGATGGTTTGGCGCTTTCTTCCCGCAACCGGTATCTGGATACGGAGCAGCGGGGCCAGGCCCTTTGTCTTTTTCGCGCCCTGAGCGCGGGCCGTCAGTTGCTGGCTGCCGGTGAAAGGGAACGGGATGCCGTAGTCACGGCAATGCTGCGTGAACTCGCCGCTGCCGATCAGGTGGAATACGCCGAGGTGCGACGGGTTCCCGGCCTTGAAAACGAAAAACGGGTAACCGGGCGGATTGTTCTGGCCGTGGCCGCCAAAGTCGGTCCGGCTCGGCTTATCGATAATTTCGCTCTGGAAGTAACGGACAACGGAGTGGCCGATGGTTTCCTGCTGGGCGATCCAGCCGGAATCTAGTATCGGGCAACGGAGGATTTGATGAACGCAAACGACGACACCGGCCGGGATCACCTCATCGACGCGGTGGTTCTGGCGGCGGGCAAGGGCACGCGCATGAAATCGGATCTGCCCAAGGTCCTGCACCTGATCGCGGGTCGACCACTCCTGGATCATGTTCTGGATACGGTGGAAGCGGTGGGCATCGACCACACTGTCGTGGTTGTGGGCCATAAGGCGGATCTGGTGGAGAGCACCTGCCATCGTGACGGAATGGAATTTGTCCTCCAGGAACCGCAGTTGGGGACCGGGCATGCCGTCCAGGTGACGGTCGACCACCTGCGGACCGGTGGGTACTGCGTCGTTTTGGCGGGGGATGTCCCGCTATTGAGGACCGAAACCCTGAAGCGACTTCTGGACGGTACCGTGGCCAGTGGCGCGGCTGCCGTCGTGCTCACCTGTCTGGTCGAAGATGCCGGTGCTTACGGACGCATCGTGAAGGACCCGGCCGGGCGCATTCAGAAAATCGTCGAAGCCCGGGACGCCAGCGAGGCTGAACTCGCCATCGGCGAATACAATTCCGGCGTGTTCTGTTTCAAGACCGATCTGCTGATTGAAGCCCTGGGAAACCTGACCACCGACAACCAGCAGGGCGAGTACTACCTGACCGACACCGTTGCCTACCTGGTGGGCGCCGGACATCCGGTCGAAGCGGTCGCCACCAAAGATCCCGACGAAGTGGTCGGCATCAATACCGTCGCTGAGCTGGCGGAAGCGGAGCAATTGCTGGCCCGCCGTGGGGAATGACATGGACCGGCTCTGCACACCCTGGAGGTTCGCTTACGTGACCGGACGCAAAAAGGAAGAAGGGTGTGTTTTCTGCAACCGCCTGGAGTGCGACGACAGGGAGAACTTTGTCCTGCATCGCGCGGAGCATTGGTACCTGATCATGAACCTCTACCCCTACAACGGCGGGCACATGCTGTGCGTGTTGAACCGCCACCAGGCCATGCTCAGTGATTGCGCGGAGCCCGAACTGGCGGAAATGGGCAGGTTGCTCCGGGTCATGGAGGCTTCCCTGATGGAGGCGTTCAGCCCCGAGGGTATCAACTGCGGTTACAATGGGGGGATCAGCGCGGGGGCCGGGATCCCGGAGCATCTCCATGTCCACATGCTGCCCCGCTGGGCGGGAGATACCAATTTCATGAGCACAATCGGCGATACAAGGGTGATGCCCCTGACGCTCGAACAGAGTTACGACATGCTTTTGCCCATCGTCACGAAACTTGTGAAGGAATCCTTGTGAAGGGTCGGCTGAACACCTGGCTACTGATCGTGGTGGCTGTTTGTGCCCTGTCTCTGTGGTTCGGCAAGGATCTGGTGCGGACAAAAGCGGGAGGTACTCCGGTAACTGGCGCCGGGACGGATTCCCCCCGGGAATTCGAGGGAACGCCTATCCACCTGGTGGTGCTCAACGGGACCGGCAAGTCCGGTCTGGCCCGTGATGTCAGTTTGTTGCTGGGCCGAACCGGATGCGTGACCGAGAGGATCGGCAACGCTCCGGACTATGAGTTGGAACAATCATTCCTGGTCAGCCGGCGGCTGACCAGGCGCCAGGCGACCGATCTGGCCCTCCGTCTGGGAGGAATCCGGGTCATTCGTGAATGGGACAGCCGCGAGGGTGAAGATGCAGTCCTGGTTCTGGGCGCCGATTGTGCTGATCTGACTTCTTCCCTCTCGGGGGAACGGAAATGAGCTGTTTCGTTCAGGTGAACGGCGTATTATTGTCTCAGGAATCTGAATTGGTCCAGAATTGGTCCAGAATTGGTCCAGAATGAACCAGGTTGATCCAGAAAATGGCTCCATGCGGTTTTTCACCGGGAAAGATCGATACTGATGCGAAAATCAATGGGCACAGTCGTCCTCACCCTGACGCTGGGCATCCTGATCGGGGCCATTTTCAGCGAGGTGATCGGTCTGTTCCTCAATGCGGGCAGTGTGGCTGAACAGCTGTTCGTACGGTACATTTCCTTTGGACCCGAGGTGACCCACTGGAATCTGGTCATCATCGATTTGACGTTCGGTTTCGAGTTGCACTTCAACCTCATGAGTGTCATCGGGGTGTTTGTGGCCTCGCAGATGCTCAGGTGGTATCGCTAGACCCTTTACGGGAGGATTCTGATGATGAATTCCTTTGTCGCCATCATTCCGGGCGTGACCGGCGGGTGGGAACTGCTCCTGATCCTGGCCCTGGTCCTGATTCTTTTCGGCCCCAAGCGACTGCCTGAAATCGCGGAAGCCATGGGTAAATCCATCCGCAAGTTCAAGTCGGCCACGCAAAGCGCCACCGACGAGGTGAAGCGTGAGATAGATGATGTCAGCCGGGAGATGAAAGACGAAACCCCGCCCGAAAACGACCGGAAGAACGACACCAGCCAGAGTTGACGACTGGGGAGGCGCCCTTGAATCTTGCCCAGCTTCTTGATCAGCTCAAGGTCGACGAACGATTTTTGCGCAATGTTAGCCGGTGGGAGGTTATCCCGCCGCAGACCGGTCGCTACGCCGAATTTCCTTCCAGTCTCGATCCCCGGCTCATCGACGTCCTGAAAAACCGGGGCGTCGATCGTCTCTACAGCCATCAGGCCGAAGCGGTGGATCTGGCCCGCGAGGGACATTCCTTCGTGGTTCCCACGCCGACGGCCAGCGGAAAGACCCTCTGCTACAACCTGCCGGTTCTGGACACGATCCTGCGGGACAACCAGGCACGCGCCCTGTACCTGTTCCCCACCAAGGCGCTCAGCCAGGACCAGATGCATGAGATCCACGGCATCGTCACCGACCTGGGCGAGGACATCAAGACCTTCACCTTCGATGGCGACACACCCGAAACCGCCCGCCGCGCCATCCGCAGCAGCGGCCACATCGTGGTGACCAATCCCGATATGCTCCACCAGGGCATCCTGCCCCACCATACCCTGTGGGTGAAACTTTTCGAGAACCTGAAATACGTGGTGGTCGACGAGGTGCACAACTACCGGGGAGTGTTCGGCAGCCACGTGGGCAACGTCATTCGCCGGCTGCGCCGTGTGGCCAATTTCTACGGCAGTGATCCCCAGTTCATCTGCTGTTCCGCCACCATTGCCAATCCCCGGGAGTTGGCTGTCCGACTGACGGGTTTGGACATGGAGATTGTGGACCGCAACGGGGCGCCGAAAGGCCGGAAACACTTCATCTTCTACAATCCTCCGGTGGTCAATCAGGAGTTGGGAATCCGGCGTTCGGTAATCAAGACCACCCGTGCGATAGCCGAACGGTTCATGTCTTCCGGGGCACAGCTCATCGTGTTCGCCCGCAGCCGGATGCGGGTCGAACTCTTGCTTACCTATCTGGAAAAATCCGGTCGCCGCGTAGGGATCAAAAGTGGTGAGGTCCGTGGCTACAGGGGTGGTTATCTGCCCGGGGAGCGGCGGGCCATAGAGAAGGGCCTGCGGGATGGTTCCGTCACCACCGTCGTGTCGACCAATGCCCTGGAACTCGGGATCGACATAGGACGCCTGGACGTATGCATCATGGCCGGATACGCCGGGACCGTCGCGAGCACCTGGCAGCAGGCGGGCCGGGCCGGGCGGCGCCAGAATCTCAGCGCCGTGGTCCTGGTGGCGTCGAGCAGCCCCGCCGACCAGTACATCATCAACAATCCGGATTATTTTTTCGGTCGCAGCCCGGAACACGCTTCCCTGGATCCGGACAATCTGGTGATCCTTATGAGCCACCTCAAATGCGCAGCCTTCGAACTGCCTTTCCTGGCCGGGGAAACTTTCGGCGACCGCCAGGTGACGGAAATCCTGGACTATCTGGTCGACATGAAGGTGCTCCACCACAGTGGTGATCGTTACCACTGGATGAGCGACACCTATCCCGCCGAGGACGTCAGCCTTCGCAGCGCCGCGCCTGATAACGTGGTCATCATCGACCAGTCGGTTTCCGGCGGCCGGGTGATCGGGGAGATGGATCTTTTCAGCGCCCAGGAGATGCTTCACGACGATGCGGTCTACATCCACGGGGCCCAGCAGTACCACGTGGACAAGCTCGACTGGGACCGGCGGGAAGCACACGTGCAGCCTGTCAGCGTGGAATACTACACCGATGCCCAGCGCAAGAGTGAACTCAAGACCCTGACCACCGAAGCCGACCGTGAATTTTCCTTCGGCAGCCTGGCACTGGGCGACGTGGGCCTGGTGTCCAAGGTCACCGTCTTCAAGAAGATCAAGCTGGGAACCCACGAGAATGTAGGTGCCGGCCGGGTCCATCTGCCCGAGATGGAAATGCACACCACCAGCTTTTGGTGGGAATTGCCCCTCGAGTTGGGGGATTCCATGACCGACGCCGGTCTGGATCTCGGAGATGCTCTCAAAGGTGTCGCTCACCTGCTCGGCCGTGTGGCGCCGGTTTTCATCATGGCCGATCCGGCGGATCTTCACGCCACGGCGATG
>JAGLCY010000007.1 GCA_023270185.1 Candidatus Krumholzibacteriia bacterium
CCCCCGGGGGCACTTCGAGAAAATAAATCCCCGGGAGCGCGAAACTCCCGGGGATCTCTGCTGTCCGCTGACCCAATCCCTACGGCCGATTCCCACTCATGTGAGGCCTGCTCTTGTCCGGATAGGCCGGCGTATCCGGGATGTCCCACTTGCCCCCGCCATTGGCCAACTCATCCAGCAGATACTCGATGGCCTTGTCCAGCTGGGTGTCCAGGCCGTCCACCACATCCTTGGGCATGTTCATGATCACGATGTCGGGCTCCACTCCCCAGCCCTCAATGGGCCAGGTGCCGTCCAGTGCGTACAGCCCGAACTGCGGCGGCGTGGTGGTGGCGCCGTCGACAAGATCCTGGTGGGGCTCGATGCCGATCGACCCGCCCCAGGTCCGCACGCCGATGACCTTGGCCAGACCCTTCCGCTTGATGGCCTCGGCAAAGAACTCGCCGTTGCTACCGGTGTCCTCGTTGATCAGCACGACAACCGGGCCGTGGTGAACACGTTCGGGATCCCGGGCATTTTTGCCCTCGCGGGGAATCGTGATGGACCATAACACGCGTTCCAGGCGGTCGATGATCATGTCACCCACGAAACCGCCGCCGTTGTAGCGCTCGTCAATGATCATGGCGTCTTTCCATGTCTGGGGATAATAACTGCGACCAAACTCGACCAGCCCCGCATCCATCATGTTGGGAATGTGGATGTAGCCGATGCGACTGTCGGTCTTTTCGGTCACGTAGTCCAGGTTGCCGTCGACCCAGGCGCGGTAACGCACCCCGTATTCGTTGCGCAGGGTGCGCACTCGGGTCGTGACGGCGCCCTTGGCCTTGGGGACGCTGTTGGTGGTCAGCGTCACCATTTTGCCCGCCTTGTCCACCAGGTATTTGTAGATGTTGTCGCCTTTGGGAATTTCCACGCCGTCGATGGCGATCAGGTAGTCCCCTTCCTTGATATCCACACCGGATTCAGCCAGGGGCGAACGGTAACGGTCGTCCCAGGGCACACCCGGAACAATGGAGGCGATCCGGTAGAAATCGCTGTCATCCTCGGCCGCGAATTCGGCGCCCAACAGACCGGTTGAAACGCGTTCGCCACGGTCCTCGTAATCCCCGCCGTAGATGTAGGTGTGGCCGATGTTCAGTTCGCTGATCATCTCACCTATCAGATAATTCAGATCGCCGCGCGTCCCACAACCGGCCACGAAGGGCTGGTACTTGTCGCGCATGGCCTGCCAATCCACCCCGTGCATATTCTCGTCGTAGAACCAGTCACGCTGGACGCGCCACGCCTCGGCAAAGATCTGCTCGAACTCGGCCAGACGATCGACACGCAGTTTCACGGCGCCCGGATCGACCTTGCCGTCACTCGCTTTGGCCTTCTTGCCGGCATCGACCACACCGATTTTCCCGTTCGCGCGGAAGACCATCTTCTTGCCGTCGGCGCTCAAGTGGTAGTTGGCGATCCCTTTCATCAGGGAATCGATTTCCTTGTCGGCAAACTTGTATTTCACCAGTTCCAGCTTGTCGCCGGTGTGGTCGTCGACATTCTGGTACTTGAGGAACTCGGGCTTATCCTTCTTCAACATGATGAACCCGCCCTTGACGGCTTCCAGACGGAAATAGTTGTCCGCCTTCACGTCCGGGCAGGCGATCACGCGTCCGCTGATGTCTTCCAGGTCGATGACGATGGCGGTTTCATCGGCCTTGTCGTCCTTCTCCTCCTTCTCGTCCTTTTCCTCGCCTTCGACAGGCACGCTCACGTCGTCATCGTGGAAAGGCGAGCGCGTGTCCGATTCGAGCATCACCAGGTAAGGCCTCGCCATCTTCAAAAAGACGTGGGTCTGGTCCTGCCGGCCCATGATGGGATTGAAGGTGCGGTTGGACAGGAAATACAGGTACTTGCCGCAGTCGGAAAAGGAAGGTGACCAGTCGTCGGTCATGTCGTCGGTGATCTTGTGGTTTCCACCCTTGGACACATCGTACAGCCAAATGGCCTCGTTCATGTTTTGGGTCTGCGAGGTGTAGGCGATCCACTTGCTGTCGGACGACCACACGTAGTCCATGATGCCCCACCGTTCCCAGGCGTCGTCGTAGTCGCTGTGGGCGATCTCGGTGGTCTTGCCGCTGCCCACATCCACCAGGTTCAGCTTCATGAACTTGTCGCTGAACACCAGGTATTTGCTGTCGGGCGACCACACGGACTGGTTCATGAATCCGTGGAAGCCGTCGGTCAGCTTCTTCCATTCGCCTTCGCCGCGCTGGTCCACCAGGTAGAGGGCTTCTTCACCGCTCTTGTCGGAAGTGAAAACAACCCAGCGCCCGTCCGGGCTCCATGCGGCGTTTTTCTCGCGTGAGCCGCTGGACCGAGTCAGATTCAACGCGTCACCCTCGTCCGCTGGCAGATTCAGGATCTCGCCGCGGGTTTCGACCAGCACCCTTTCGCCCCCGGGCGACAATCCGAAGGAACCGCTGCCGGATGAGCCCTTCACCAGTTCCATCCGCACATGGCGACGGTCACTGGGAATATTGATGGGCACTTCACTTACGATCCCGGCGGCGATGTCGAGCACCTTCAGGCCGGCACCGTGCTGGAAAACGATCTTGCCCTCGCCGATGGAAGGATATTTTACGTCGTATTCGGTGAAGTTCGTCAGACGCGTGGTCTGTTTGGTTGCGTTGTCGTAACCGTAGATGTTCAGCGTGCCGTCTTCGCGGTCGCTGGTGAAATAGATGGTCCCGCCTTCCCACATGGGGAAGTTGTCGGTGCCGGTCCAGTCGGTAATTTTGTTGATCTCGCCGCTGGCAAAGTCCTTCACCCAGATATCCTGAGCCATGCCGCCTTCGTAACGTTTCCAGGTGCGGGCCTGCCGGCCGATGCGGTTGTAGGCGATTCCGCTGTGATCAGGCGCGACCGCAGCCAGTGAACCGCGGTCCACGGGCAGACGGAAGGGCATTTTGCCATCGAAGAACACCTTGAAGAGCTGACCGCGGAAGGGGTACTCCCTGTTCGAACGGATCACGACCCCGTCTTCGGCGGGGCACCAATCGAGCATGGTGTCGCCCGCCGGATGCCAGGTCAAGCGCTCGGGCACCCCGCCCATGACATCCATCATATATACGTCGTTACCACCATCGTAACTGCCGGTGAACGCCAGCTTCGTGCCATCCTTGTTGAACTTGGCCGCCAGCTCGGTGCCGGGATGGCTGGTGACGCGCCGGGCGTCGCCCCCGGTCTCGGGCACGAGCCAAAGGTCGCCTTCGTAGGTGAAGACGATATGGCCGCCGCCGATATCGGCGTAGCGCATGACGTAACCGGGAGAAGCGGCTTCATCGGCGATGACCAGCCCGGTAGATAGCATGGAAAGGGTGATAATGAGCAGGCTGAGGCGTTTCACGGGAGACCTCCATTGCGGAAAAACGACAAAAACAGGCCCGATTCAGGGTCTGTGAACGTCAGTAATGCGGTAATTCAGGAAGAATGTTGCACAGCAAACCCGACTGGGGCAAGTTCACTGTTATTCAGGTCTGGTTTTTCACAATACGTTTTACTGCTGTTCAATTGTCGGTCAGTATCCGCTCGTCGTATTCCGTTTCAAAAAACAGTTTATGCTTTGCTTCTTCCTTGGCAAGGCCCTCAAGGATTTTCCTGAGTTGGCCCGCGGGCAGTTTGGAGGCCATGTCCGAGTAGAGGGCATAGGCGGCGCGTTCGCGTTTCATGGCAATGATCAGCGCGTTCTGATATGAGAGGTTTTCGCTGACTTCGGCTTCGACCAGATAGTCGGAAATTTTCAGGTCCAGGACTTCCTGCTCGGGCGCCAGTTCATGGTCACCGCTCTTTACCGCCTGCAGGATTTTTTTATGACGTTTTTCCTCTTCAGAAAAATCCAGCATTGTTTTTTTCATGCCGGCGGTTTCCGCATGCTTGGCTACATCCGCATAAAAGTCAGCGGCCTGCTGCTCCTGGTCGATCGCGTAATCCAGGATTTCATCAACGGTATTCATTTTATCCCACCTGCCGAATCCTACAGTTAATCCACCTGTTGTTCTGTTTCCATGTATTCACCTTAATCATGGAAGTGGTTAAGTTATCACTGACAAACATCCTCTGTCAACCCGGGTGGCCGATTACCGCCCTCTCTCCGGTTGGCGGACTGTTCCCCGGATTTGAGTTATGCACCAAACCCGCGCTCCAGTTCCCCAAGTTCTTCAATTTCCTGTCAGCGAAAAAGAAAGTGTTGTGATACTGTTGCCAGGAATGGGAGGTTATTACATGAAGCGAATCCCAGTGCTGATCCTCGTGTTTTGCGTTCTGTCTATTGCCGCCGGCTGCGACAAAACCGTGGATGTCGAGGCCGCAAAAATCGCCTTGTTGCGCATCCACCTGATCGACATGCACGCACACCAGGAAAATGATGTCCCCGCCCTCATGAAAACCATTCCCGAGGAGTTCATCCACGTGGGTGATGGACAGGTCAGCCGGCAGTCACGCGACGAGATCCGGGATTTTTTCACCGGCTACCTGGATGGGGCCGAATATGAAAAATACGAGGATCTTCAGGTCCCTCACGCCGAGGTATCGACCGACGGCACCATGGGCTGGGTGATTTCGCGGATGGCGGTCACCCGAACCGAACCCGACGGCGAAGGAGGAACGCAAACGCGGTCCTTCACCTACGCGGGCATCATGACCTACGAAAAAATCGGCGGAAAGTGGATGAAGGTCGCCAACGTCTCGACCTTTGAACGATAAAACCCAAGGAGCCCAGTGTGTCCGTATCCCGTTCCCGTTTCAAAGTCCCCCACGTTTTCGTCTTGCTGACGGGTGTTATTCTGGTCAGCTCGATCTTCACCTGGATCATCCCTTCGGGTTCCTACGAACGGCAAACCAAAGTAATTGACGGGAAAGAACGGACCCTGCTGGTACCTGGCACGTTCGAGCATGTGGATAAGAACATCTCGCTCAAAGGAGCCTTTCTTGATGACCCGGTCGAGGGCAAGGCTTCGCCGATCGGCTTGAAGGGCTTTTTGACCGCCATCCCCCGCGGGTTGGAAGCGGCGGCGGACATCATTTTCTTCATCTTCATCATCGGGGGCGCCTTCGGTATCCTGCAACGTACCGGGGTGATCACCGCGGCCATCGGACGATTGCTGCGCAAAATGGGCGACCGGGGACCGCTGTTAACCGTGGTGCTGATGGTGGTCATGGCCGCCGGCGGCTCCACTCTGGGCATGGGCGAAGAGTTCATCCCCCTGATTCCGGTGTTCCTGATCGTGTCCAAAAAACTGGGTTACGATCGTATCTACGGCATGGCGCTGGTCTTCGTGGCAGCCGAAACGGGATTCGCCGCCTCGACCACCAACCCCTTCACCGTGAACGTGGCCCAGGGCATCGCTGAATTGCCGTTGAACAGCGGCATCCCCCTGCGGATCATCTTTTTCTGCTGCGCCATGACCATCGCCGTGGTTTACCTGCTGCGCTACGGCGCCCGTCTCAAGGCCGACCCGGCCAATTCTTATATGAAGAACGACTCCTTCGATCTTGACGAAGGACACACCGACGATCACGCCTACGGCAACCATCACACGGCCATCATCCTGGTCTGCAGCGCTATTTTCGGCTTCATCCTGTTCGCCGTGCAGCATTACGGCTGGTGGATGGCCGACATGGCCGGCGGCTTTTTCCTGATGGGGATCGCGGCCATGCTGATCGCCCGTCTGCCACTGGACGAAGCGACCGACGCCTTCGTCGAGGGCATGCGCGACATGGTCGTGGCCGCTCTTGTAGTGGGTTTCGCCCGCGGAATCAGCGTGGTGCTTGCCGATGCCCAGGTCATGGACACCATCGTCCACGGCGCCGCCACGTTGCTGACCCAGGTGCCACGATATCTGGCCGTGATCGGCATGTTGAGTTTTGAATCCACCCTGAACCTTCTCATCCCCTCGGGCAGCGGCCAGGCCGCCGTCACCATGCCGCTGATGGCGCCGTTGTCCGACATCCTGGGCATCAACCGACAAGTCGCCGTGCTGGCCTTCACCTGCGGCGACGGTTTCAGCAACACCATCATCCCCACGAGCGGTATTTTGATGGCCATGCTCTCTCTGGCCAAGATCCCCTACACCACCTGGCTGCGGTTCATGCTTCCGTTGTTCCTGATGTTGATGGCCCTTTCATCCGTGTTCCTGGTCATCGCCGTGGCCATAGGGTACAGCTGATGGGCCGCCAGGGGCTGTACGCCAATCCCGTTGTGTACGACATACTCTACACATCCGGCACGGCAGGCGAAATGGGGGCATTCACGCAGCTCGAAATGCAGTTCGCTCCAGGGAGAATACTGAAGGGATCCCTATGGTTCGAGCCGGCGTGCGGGACTGGTCGGTATCTTAGGTTGGCCCAAAAACGGAAAAAGCGGATTGCCGGCTTCGATCTGGATGAAGGTCAACTGGACTACGCCCGCCAACGGTTTAAAGTGCCCCCGGACGCACTTTTCCAGGCGGACATGGCCGATTTTTCAGCCGCCGCCCGTGAGTCAAATCTTGAGCCGGGCTCGGTCGATTTCGCCATCAATCCCGTCAATTCCATCAGGCATCTCGACAGCGATCAGGCGATGCTCGCACATTTCGAACAGATGGCGGATTTCCTGAAATCCGGCGCGGTGTACGTGGTGGGCCTGAGCCTGACCGACTACGAATATCTCATGCCCGAAGAGGACCTGTGGCAAACCGGACGGGGCCACCTCAAGGTCAGCCAACTGGTGAATTATCTTCCCCCGGAACCGGGAACCGCGAAGGATCGCGTCGAACAGGTGATCAGCCACCTGACCGTGGAGGGGCCAAACAAGACCGAACACTTCGACGATACCTACGACCTTCGAACATATGACACAAAACAATGGCGGGACCTCGTTGGGAAGTCCCGCCTGGATCATGTCGGCAGTTTCGATGCCTTCGCAAAACCCCTGGACGGCCGAGTTCTAGCCTACCAGTTGGAAGTACTGCGCAAACCTTGAGCCCCTACTTTGTGGGAGACTTCCCGCCCGCGTTCAGGGACCTCCCGACAGACCGGAACCAGGCATCTTCCAACGGCAACACGATCCCTGGTATGGCGTACGAGGCCCGCACGTTGGCGAATCCATTCCGCATCCAATTGGAAGACCGTGCCAAATAACTCGTGGAATACATCCTCGCATCATGGGAAGAGATGCGCTTAAAGAAACTCGCGTTTACCAGGGAATTATCCACCGCCCTCGGGTCATCCCGCATGGTCAGGGCCGTGAGCGCCCAGATGTAGGGATTGTCCGTACCTTTCTCACCACTGATCAACTGCTGGGCCAGAAGGCGGGCCCGCTCCTGCTCCCCGAGCATACGGTCCACGTACAGCAGCATGATTTCCTCGTCCGGCTCCAGATCGGTACCCCAACCCTGCGCCAAGAGGGCCTGTGCCTTCGGGAATTCCTTCCGGTCGATATAGGCCAAAGCCAGCATTTTGCGTGTCTGGATATCACCGTCCAGGCGGTAGCTGGCCTCCAGGTCGGCGATGACGGAATCATCCCCCTGGATTATTGGAGCCAGGGAATCCGGAACCGCGAAGAATCCCTCGATTTCGGTTTCGAGCTGGGCCAACAGCATATCGGGATCCACTTCGACCCCAACGACCTTTTCGTCACCCTTCACAGCGTATTCGTAATCCCGGGCTACCCCGGGCAGATCGGCGGGGTCGCCACCCATCGCCACGTGTCCCTGTCCGGCCATCTGCAGCAGGCGCTGGATCTCCCGGTTGTCGGGGTCGATACGCAGGGCCTGGTCCAGGTCCGCCGAGGCCGCCAGATAATCATGTCCCTGATAATAATACAGACCCCGGTTGTAGAGTCCCGACACCGAGTGGGGCTGCAATTCGAGGGCCGAATTCATCGCAACCAACGCCCGATCTGGCAATCCCAGGCTGGCGTACACGATACCGAGGGATCTCCAGCCGACAGCCAAAGCCGGGTCCTTCTCAACAGCCTCCTCCAGATACTTCGCCGAAGGTTGATACCGACCGTTCTGCAGTTCGAGCATGCCAAGCAAAAGGCTGGTCCCTGCATCGATCTCGCCCCGGGTTCTAAATCCTTCCCGGGCGGCCTTCAACTCGACAAAGGCGGACTTGTAATCATCACCGGAGTAATAAATGCGTCCCCGCAGGGCCCGGCAGACATCAGGCCTGATGTTGCGGCGTTCAACGATTTCCAGCATCCGCAGCGCGTTCCCGGCGGCCTGTATCTTCTGGGCCTCGAAAATACCAAGGGACATCCGGTTCATCTGAATCGCGATATAGGAAAAATGCGACCCGGCAACGTAGAACCGCTGCCCGTAACTGGTATAGACGGGCATGCGGCCGTTGGGAACGTCCAAAACCATGGGGCTCATGTTGGAAGCCCCTACGGGATAGTAGCGGTCGTAATACCGCGTGATGTAGCCGATGGCGTAATAAACCGGGGCGTCCTGATCACCAGTGAGCTCGGCGACCAGGCCAGCGTCCTCCCAGAACCGGGCCGAATAGGGGAGGTCGCCTCGGTAAGGAAAGAGGGTCATATCCCCGAGGATATCCCGGGCCATCTCGTAATCGCCGATGGCCATCAAGGCCTGGGATCTGATCCACAGGTTGGCGTAGCCTGATTCCCCGAACTCCAGCCCAATGTTCAACAGACCGTATTTCCGGTATTTGACCGGCGGCATGCGCACCGCCAGGCTGACGGCCTCCGAATAACGTCCCGCGCCGGCCAGCAACAGCCCCTTGATAAGGACCAGGGCGTGGTCACCGTGCTTGAATTCGAGCCCCTCCTGCACCGCTTCGAGACCTTCGTCCCAGAGCGCCAGATCGCGCAGGGCCCAGGCGCGCTCGCGGTAGATTTCCATCTGAATGTCGTCGCTGACAGGCTGGCCGTATTTGCGGCTCAGATCAGCGGCCAAACGGGCGGCGTCCAGATAATCCAGACCCTTGTGGATGTCACCCGCCTCGCAGGCCAGACGCCCACGGGCCGACCAGGCCTCCGCAAAGGAAGGATCGATATCAGTGGCCTCCCTGAGGGCGACGAGACTGTTGCCAAGACCAACTCCCCGGTGATCCCGTCTACGGACATTTCCTGCCTGGAACCATCTGCGATAGATGGATTCATAACTGTCCTGAACTTCCTCTTCGAAATCCCGCCAGTCGACCAGTTCGTTTTCGGCAAGATCGCGAATCTCCGTCTGGACGGAATCGGGCATGGCCAGATGGCCCGCCACCTCCTGCTCGAAGGTCACCGTGTCGGTCAGCGCCTTGGCCACATGACTGCCGTCACTGGAATAGAAGTTGGAGTCGATGGTCTGGATGCGATGCTGGGAACAGCCGGAAAAAACGAGAATGGAAAAGACGGCAATATACGACAGCCGATACTTCATGAAGTAGCCCCCTCGGCGAACAAGATGGTTATTCAAGATGAAATCAGTATAGAGAATCGCCAGGGGACCGGCAAGCCTACCTCTGGTCAAAAGCCTGGATCTCACTGAGAGTCAGGAACTCGTATCCCGCGGCCTTCAACTCGGGCAGCAGTTCATCCAGCAGCGGCACGACGTATCCCCGCTCCGGTCCGCCATCGTGCAGAACGATGATCGCGCCGGGAAACACCCTGTCCATAACCATGCTCCTGATCAACTCGGGCTTTCTTAGTTTGTTGTCGAAGGGATAAATCGATCCCAGGCAGCATCGGTAACCCTGGTCGTGGGCGATTTGCACCATGTCCGGCGAAAACCAGCCCGACCCAGGCCGGCACCACCTCGTTTCCCCGAACGGCCCGATCTTTGCAGCCACTTCCCTGAGTTGCTGTGCGAATTCCTCGTCCGTCAGCAGGATGGTGGCCTCGTCACGGGTCAGGTGATTGCCCAGTTCGTGCCCCTCGGCCTTCATGCGTGCGATGATTTCCTCGTTACCTTTGATGTGCTGGCCGAGTACGAAAAATGTCGCCTTCACCTGGTGTTCAGCCAACATATCGAGAATGAGGGGCGTCAGGAAACTGTCCGGCGCGTCATCGATGGTCAGCGCCAGTACCTTGGCTTCGGTTTCCACGTAGAAGAGAACTTCGGGATTGCGCTCGGCGAGCTCGCGCAACAGAAACCGCGGCTGGAACCAGAACAACGCGCCCACGACCACCGCTACCAGAAGAACACCCGTTGAGGGCAGGTACACCCTGCGCCGGAACAGGAATTTCGTGACGGATTTCATCGTCCCGGTCCCTGGTTCACTTGATGAGGTTTTCCTTCAACGTGCCATAGGGCGTGGTTCCGTTGAGGGAGTAGTGATGCTTCCTCACTTTACCCTGTTCGAATTCAAGCAATCCCGCGCGCTCGAGTTGCTTGGGAATCTTTTTGGGGAATGCCTGGGGATTCTCCCTCAGATACCGCAAGGCAGCCGGAGCCCGCAGGAAAATACCCTTGAGATTTGTATCGGCCAGTTCGGTCATCCATTGCTCCTGGGCGCCCAGGTCCGGGAGCATGCGGTGGTCAAGGTCCAGCCCGTCGGTGTGGCCGGCCGCGACCAGCCGTTCGACCGCCACGTTGATGGTATATAGAGCCATGGTGGCGCAGGACCGCAGTATAGTCTGGTAGGCCAGATCCCGGTCCGGCAGGTTGAGGAGTGTATCGGTGGACACGTATTTGGGCGCCACCACTTTGCGCAGTTCTTCCCAATCAGCCAGACTTTCTCCTGCTTCCCCGCCTGTCTGCGGAGCCTGACTCGCCCACTCGTCTTCACCCTGTTGCATGATCTTCGAGATCGCGTGCCTGGCCACGCCGTCACACAGGGCGAGGTTCGTCCTCAGCAGTTCGACAAGGCCGGCATGCCCGTTGGGTAGCCGCAGCCGGTAGGCGAACCAGTCGCGTTTACCGAGAGCGTCGTCCAGAAACCGCGTGGGCCCGGAAAAAGCCCGGGGCGACAACAGGTAGGTTGCCGGATCCATTCCGGTCATGACGTTATAACCCTCATCCGGTGGCCGCCAGGCTTCCCAACTGAAGACCAGATCCCGGATATATCCATCACTCCCCATTTTTTCATCGCCGTAATTAAGCAGCTTGACCTGCTGGTCTGCGGCGAAAACGAATCTCAGTTGACCGTGTTGGACCAGCCCTTCCTTACCGATCTTGTCCAGGGGCAGAAGAATAAATTCTACGGCCTCGACCCCATTCAACGGAATCCGGGCCGAACAGAAAACCGTGGTTCCGTCGACCGGATTTCCCCCGTGGTTCAGGTTGTGGATGATGACGAAGGGATCATCTCCCCAGGGCCGGCTGGCATCCCAGTCGATCATGACCGGCGCCATGGCGGCGGAATAACCGCTGGGCAGCACGTCCGTTGCTGTGCGTAACCGCAGGGGTTCGTCCTTGCGGTAGGCCCGGGTCAGGAGTTGCTCGGGAGTCAACGTTCTCATCTTTTTCGGGACCGTCATGCCGGGATCATCCTTTTCCTGGGAACTCAACACGAAAATGAAGGCGGCGACAGCAATGACCAGTACGGGAAATACGATTCTGCGCATGGGTGCCCCCTTTTTCATTCCTTGGCCTCCAAGTCACTCACGGCCTTGTCCAGAGCCGCCTCGGTCGCCTGGAATCCCGCCTCGATGGCTTCGGGATACCGTTTGAAATCTTCGGTCTTGAGATCGGGATCCAGCCGCGGCCGCACCAGAACCTCGGGCGGGTTGAGCGCCAGCCGGGTTTCGGTGAGCATGGCCGATGGGATGTCGAAGGCCTTCATGAAAAGTTCAAAGGTCAAGGGCCGCTTCTTTCCCTTGATGATACCCTTGGCTCTGTCCATGATCGATTCATCAAGGGGAACATGACGGTTGGCCGGGGCGGCCACATCGACCGCGAGAACCGGAGCGTTGGTCAGGGAACGGATCACGTCCACCGGCAGATTGTTGAGAAGCCCACCGTCGATCAGGAAACGATCACCATGCTGTTCGGGGCTGATAATGCCAGGAATGCTGCTGGTTCCCCTCAAGGCCGGTTGGAGCGGCCCCTCGGTGAAAACCGCCAGCTTCCCTTCCTGCAGGTCCACAGCGGTCACCGCCAGGGGTATTTTCAATTCCTCGAAAGTGTCCGGCAGATATTCCCCCATCGCGTGGGCCATGCCGCTGCCGCCGATGAGGGCTCCCATCTTTCCCACATCCAGCAGTTTCCAGGGTTTGATTTCGGTCACGATCTCCAGGATTCGCTTGCTGTCGTATTCCGCCGCGATCAAGGCTCCAACGAGGCCGCCCATGGAACAGCCGGCGATGGCCACGGGTTCGAGATCCCGCTTTTCCAGGGATTTCAAGACACCGATATGAGCGAAGCCCCGGGCACCGCCGCCGCCGAGTACCAAACCGATTTTCATGGAGATCTCCAATTTTTTGATATCATTTCCAACAACTCGCCAAACCAAATTATAGTCGCGATCCCAAAACCGGACAATAAGCAAAGAAAAGGACCGGGTTCCTCGGTGAGGGAGGAATCCCGATCCCGTAGTCCGACCGTTTTGCAGATGGCCGGCTTGAAATTCGCTGTTACTTCTGCCGCACCGTAATGGAGCCGCTGCCGGCATCCAGGGTAACCTTGGCCGTACCAGCGCCGACAGTCATTTCCAGTTCATCCCGCGCGGCCACTGTCACATCGGCCCCTTCCACCTTGTTGCGGACCGAACCACTGCCCGTGTCAGCCATGATCCTGGCCGAGGCATCGGCGGGCAAAATCAGTTCGATGCCGCCGCTGCCGGTATCGATGACAAACCGGCCCTCACCCATGCGGTCCAGCTGCAGAACGACCGACCCGCTACCCGTATCGATCTTGGCCTTGTCAGCTTGGATGCCCTTCGCCTCTACGCTGCCGCTTCCAGTATCAACCAGCAGATAATCACAGGTTACCACGTTGACCTTGACCGAGCCGCTGCCGGTATCAACCAGGATTTCCGACCCGTTGCAGTTGTCCACGCGGACGCTGCCGCTGCCAGTGTCGATGTTGACGTCGCCCTCGACATTGAGAGCCGCCACCCGACCGCTGCCGGTGTCAGCCAGCAGGTCACCCTTGAGATTTTCCACGCTGATCGGGCCGCTGTGGGTGTCCAGATTCACATCGGCCTCAAGACCGGTCGCCTGGATTTCCCCAACACCATGGCGAACTTCCAGGATGCGCCTGGGGGGAACCTCGATGGTCACGTCGGCCCACATCTCCAGTCCGTTACCCTTGCCTTTGACCGTGACTTTCTTGCCGCCGAAGCCGGAAAAAACCTTCTTCAGCCATGACCCGCCGTGGTCCTTTTCCTCATTGAAGGTGATGGTGGTGCTTGAATTCCTGCCCAGGGCGGGATAGGTGTATTTGGTGTGGTCATCGAGCGGAAACTTGATTGCCAGAGCGCTCTTGCTGCCGTCTTCGGTAACGAACTCCAGGAGTCCCTCCTCCGCGTCTTCACCGTGGACCGATACCAGCACACGGAAGGCGTCGGACGAGCCCGCGACGACCTCGATCCTGCCGATCATGTTGGAGACCATCAATTCCTTGCCGTCGAAGGTGAATTCCTTTTGGAATTCCGTGGCCAGGGCCGCGCTTGTGAGCAGCGTGATCAGGAACAGGAAAGCCATTGGCGCGGTCAATCGGTGGGTTTTCATGGGAAACCTCTCTGGGGACGAGGAAAGGGGGACCGAATTCGGTACGCAAATGATAGACGCAAATAACCGGGTCCGGGTTGCATGGGGAATTCAACTTTGTTGAGGTGGGGTTTTTATAATAGGCTGTGCCTCTGAAATTGTGTCCGACCAGATCGGCGGCCTTTTTGTTGGTTCCTGGCCCGCAGGGATATTTGATATCAATGCAGAAAAGGCCCCCCGGGGGTCCTTTGGGAACAATATGTATATTGTAAAATGAACAACCATGACTTATTGGGTTCAAAGATTACCGCCAGCAACACTCATTTTAGAACTCCCATTAAACATCTTGGGGTTGAGTCGGTTATGAGAATCTGATAATATGATTTCTTAACCACCCTGATATTCAGGAATGTACAAAAGGGAATCATGGGGCAGGAATATTCAAAGGAATACCCCGACATGATGACATCAATGCATAGCAGTAAAATGAGGCGGGCTTCCGTGGGTGCAATTGTTCTGGCATCTTTGCTCGTGTGTTTGTGTTCTTTTGGATCAGCCGCGGCGCAATGCATCGATTATGAAGATTACCTGCATTGGGTGGGCAGTGTGGATACCCCGGAGTTTGCCCGGGATGTGGAGATCTCAGGCAGCTACGCCTACGTTGCGGACGGCGATTCCGGTCTCCAGGTGATCGATATTTCGAATCCTGCGAGTCCGCAGCTTGCGGGCGGCGTGGATACCCCGGGTCATGCTTTTGGCGTAACAATCTCAGGCAGCTACGCCTACGTTGCCGACGGTGATTCCGGCCTCCAGGTGATCGACATTTCGAATCCTGTAAGCCCACAGATTGTGGGCGGCTCGGACACGCCGGGTGATGCCCATGACGTGGCAGTCTCAGGTAGCTTCGCCTACGTTGCGGACGAAGAATTCGGTCTCCAGGTGATTGACATAACCAATGCTGCGGCTCCCCAGCTTGTGGGTAGCGTGGACACACCGGAAAAAGCCGAGGGTGTGGCAATCTCGGGCAGTTTCGCCTACGTCGCGGACGCCTATTCCGGTCTCCAGGTGATCGACATTTCAACTCCTGCGAGTCCCCAACTTGTGGGCAGCGTGGACACACCGAGTTACGCCACGGGAGTGGCCATCTCGGGCGGCTTCGCCTATGTTGCGGACCGCTTTTCCGGTCTCCAGGTGATCGACATTGCGGATCCTGCGAATCCCCGGATTGTAAGTGACATGGACACCCCAAGCTCCGCCCGGGGTGTGGCAATCTCAGGCAGTTACGCCTACGTGGCGGACGAAGAATTCGGTCTCCAGGTGATTGACATTACAAATCCTGCAAATCCTCAGTTTGTGGGCGGCGTGGACACGCCTGGTTATGCCTTTGGCGTAACAGTCTCGGGCATCTTTACTTACGTTGCAGATGCCAATTCCGGCCTCCAGGTGATCGACATTACGAATCCCAGGGGTCCCCGGTTTGTGGGCAGCGTTGGTTTGCAGGGTTATGCCATGGAAGTGGCAACCTCAGATAGCTTCGCCTATGTGGCAGACTACGATTCCGGTCTCCAGGTGATCGATATTTTAAATCCTGCAAGTCCCCAGCTTGTTGGTAGCGCTTACACCCCGGAAAATGCCGTGGGCGTGGCAATCTCGGACAGCTTCGCCTACGTTACGGACCGCTTTTCCGGTCTCCATATAATCGACATTACCAATCCCGCGAATCCTCAGCCTGAGGGCAGCGTGGATATACCGAGTTCTGCCCGCGGTGTGGCAATCTCAGGCGACTACGCCTACGTGGCAGGCACCTATTCCGGTCTCCAGGTAATCGACATTACGAATCCCTCGAGTCCCTGGATTGTGGGCGACGTGGACACTCCGAATGATGCCAAGGGCGTGGCAATTTCAGGCAGCTACGCCTACGTGGCAGACTGCAGTTCCGGTCTCCAGGTGATCGATATCACTATTCCCGCGAGTCCCCAGATTGTGGACAGCGTGGACACACCGGGTGAGGCCTGGCATGTGACAATCTCAGGCAGCTATGCCTTCGTTGCAGACAAAAGTTCCGGTCTTCAGGTGATCGATATTTCCAATCCCGTGGATTCCCGGCTTGTGGGTAGCGTGGACACCCAGGGTGATGCCCAGGGTGTGGCCATCTCAGGCAACTTCGCCTACGTGGCAGACTACGGTACCGGTCTTCAGGTGATCGATATTACGGATCCTGCGAATCCTCAGCTTGTGGGCAGTGCTTATACGCCGGGGAAAGCCGTGGATGTGGTAATCTCGGGCAGCTTCGCCTATGTTGCGGACTTCGATTTCGGCCTCCAGGTTTTGCCGACCCAGTGCCCTGCACCAAGTGCGGTGGCAATGGAAGTTCCTGATATGGAATCCCGCCTCTTTGATGCTTATCCGAATCCCTTCAACCCGAGTACAACTATCAGCTTTTCCTTGCCGGAGGCGGCGAGGATCAGCCTGAACATCTACGACGTATCTGGCCGTCTGATACGGAAACTGGTGAACGGCGATGTGGTTGATGCAGGTCGTCAGTATACGGTTTGGCGCGGTCGCGACGAGAACGGTCGGCATGTGGCGGCCGGGGTGTATTTTTTCCGTTTGGAAGCGGGAGCATTTAGCGAAACAAAACGCATGACCCTTGTGAAATGACGAAGCGCACGGAGTGAGCGCAAATCAGGGAGGAGCTCAGGCCCGGGCTTCCATTGCCGCTCCGTTTTCAGGTTTGCGGGCCGCCCGCAGGCGCACAATGAAGGTCGTACCCTTGCCGGACACCGAATCGGCGAGAATGATTTCCCCACCCCAACGGCGAAGGATTTCCCGGGAGCGGAACAGGCCGCTGCCGCCTCCATGGCGAGAGCTGAATCGGCCGCTGAATATCTTGTCCTGGATCTCTGTGGGGATACCCCCGCCCGTATCGGAGACGTGCAAGGATATCTCGGTGTTGGCTCGCTCGACCTGCACCAGCAGACGTCCCCGGTCCCACTCTTCCATGGCCCGCACGGCGTTATCCACGAGGTTGTCCAGCACATACCTGAGATCGCTGCTGTCGATGAGACACTGGGCGTCCTGGATTTTTTCGGCCCCCACGATTTCCGCCTCGATCCCGGCCCGGCCGAATTCCCCTTCGCGCACCAGCATCAATCCCTGGAGCATGCGCACCGGATCTGTGGAAAAATAGTTTCGCAGCGAGGTCCACAGGCCAAGCAGTCCATTTTCAACGGCCGACAGTTCCTTTTTCATGTCGTCCCGCACCGCGGCCACCGAATCGACGGTCATTTCCGTCGAGGTCAGCCCCTCCAGACGGTCACTCAAGGCAGCAAGGGCGGCGGCGGTTGAATCGACGGTCTCGGTTTCGAACCGTTCGTTGCTGGCCAACTGCAGGATGCCGGCCAGGCGGGGTTTGACTACTTCGGAAAAATCCCTCATCAGCTGCTGGATGCGCATTCCGAGATCATCCGATGCTCCCATGTCGGTGGCGTAGGCATCCATGAGCCAGACCAGTCTGCGCAGGCCGCGGCTGGCCTCCAGGATCTTCTCGTGCCTGACGTCGTCGAGCTGCCGCCACAGACGAAACAGGACCTCGCGGTCGGCGGTGCGGCCACCGGTCGAGCCCGACAATTTCCGCCCGGGATCCCGGCGTCCCTGCCACCGTCCCAGCAGGAAGATACCGGCCACTGCTGCCAGAGCCAGGACCGCCAACCCGGCATTGCGAACCTTGGCCATGACATTGAGCGGGGTCTTGTGGAAACCCAGAATCAAGGTGGACCTTTCGTCGGCGACAACCAACGCTGTCTTATCGACTTCATACTGCCAGAGGGCGGGATGCCGCTTTCTCCCCGGGATCTCACTGATATAGGCAGCCAGAGGTTTCAGGTTGCGGTCAAGAACACCGAAGGTATTGCTTTCGTCCATGTATACGAGAACCTCCGTCCCCCCTTCCGGCAGGATGTCCACCGCCCCGATCACGAGGCAAACGGATTCGTCGCGAAGAACCCTTTTGTCCCGGACCAGGGAAGAACCGTCGAAGAGGAACCTGTCGATGGCCCCGTCATGGGTCCCCGCGAAAATCCAACTTGTTCCGGGCCGCGGCCCCTCGGTGAAAGCCACCCCCTCGAAACCCGCCGCGCAGCGAACCTGGCTGATCACCCGACCGGACAGGCCGTCCCGGATCGTCAGCTTGTTGGTGTGGCTGACCGGAACGCTACGCGTGTAGGTGACAACTTCCTGAACACCGTCCCCGTCAAGATCCGCCGTGCTCAGGGAACCGTTGGTAAACTCGGGACCGATTTTGCCCTGCCAGAGAAGTTCGCCCTGACTGTTGATAACGAAAATGATGGCCTCGTTGTCGCTGAACCCGTTGATCTTGACGCCCCCGAGATTATCGGGAGAAGTCCCGAAAATGAGAATCTCGTTGTTGCCGTCCCCGTCCAGATCCGCCACGGCCGGGGATTGGATGTCCGGGTTGGGACCAATCGCATATTCCCAGATGGGTTCCCCAGTGAAGGGATCGACCACGACAACGCCCCGCAGGGTGGCATCGTATTCGACATTCCTGAGCAGGACCACGCCTGGACGGCCCTCACCATCGGCATCCCGGACAGTGCCCATGGCCATGTAGTTTCCGTCCCATTTACCATCGGACCGGCGGTCGGCCCCGACGGGCAGGGGGGCATTAAGAGTGAAGGTTTCGGTGGAAGGATCGATAGCTATGAAACGCCATTCGGTGCGGTCGAGGCTTACGATAGTCGTATAGATTTCCTTGATACCATCCTCGTTGAAGTCGAACACCGCCCCCAGGGACAGGACCCTCTGGTGAAGATGGAAATCCGGGTCCAGGTTCATCTGCCAGCGAGGCTTTATCCGGCCGTCTTCGCTGTCATAACCAAGCAGTTTGTTATTGCGACCAATGACGAATTCGTCCCTCCCGTCTCCGTCAATGCAGCACAGGACGTAGGAATTGCGGATGGGCCCTGTTTGGTTCCCGCCTTCCTGCATGATGAGTTCGATCTGGTACTTGGCCTTTTGGGGATCGAGTTTGAGATCCCGGGCGTCAAAAGCCCAGGCGGACGTGGCCGAAACCAACAGGATGATGGCAGGGAGCAGTTGGACAAATCTTATGATTCGATATCGGGCGAGCATAATCCTGGGCGAAGGAAGAATGTTAGTCCGTCTGGTGGTTGATTATCCTCAATAGTATACCATATCGCCCCGGTCTTGATCAAGGCTGGGCTGACAGGCTGGGCTGACAGGCTGGGCAGGGCTGGGCAGGCTGGGCAGGCGCGTCTCAGAGCTCAACCATCAAAATATCTGACTTTCGGGGACCCCCCGGGGGGCCTTTTCTGCAATGATATTGGTGATAGGCTGCAGGGAGAAATTTCAATCCTTCAAGCGCCCGGACTCAACCTGAGCCAGCAGAATCCCCACCAACATCAACGCGCAACCAATGAGGGCTCGAACCGACAACCCCTCGCTCAAAACCAACCACCCCCCAAGCGCCGCGAAAACCGACTCGAAACTCAGGATGATCGCGGCATGGGCGGGCTGGGCGCGCCGCTGGGCCACCACCTGCAGGGTGTAGGCCACCGCCACGGACAAAAGGCCCGCGTAAAGAATGGGGATCACCGCGGCCCGCAATGCCGCCAGCTCGATGGTCTCGAACAGGACCGCGCCGATGAGGCTGAGAACCGACACCACCGTGAACTGGGTCACCGCCAACCGGACCGGAGCGACCCGGCGGGAAAGGCGTCCTATCACCAGCACGTGGGCCGCCCAGAACAGGGCGCTCAACAGGACCAGGCCGTCGCCCGGATCGATGCCCACGATCCCCTTGGCGCTCAAAAGATACAGACCGCTCGCGGCAATCAGGGCTCCGGCCCAGACAAACCGTCCGGTTTTCTGCCCCACCAACAGCCCCAGCAGGGGTACGAAAACCACGTAGAGCCCGGTGATGAATCCCGCTTTGCCGGCAGTCGTGTACACAACTCCGTATTGTTGAAGCGTGGCTCCCATAAACAGGACCAGGCCGGCTACCACTCCCCCCTTCAGGACGAGGGACCGATCACCGCCATCACTGGCCGCGGGTCGATTTTTTCGCTGCCACATCAGCAGGGGAAACAATGCCGCGGCCCCGAGGGCGAACCTGACCCCGTTGAAGGTCAAAGGGCCCACGTAGCGCATCCCCACCCGCTGGGCCACGAAGGCGAAACCCCAGATGACGGCAGCGAGCAGGAGAAATAAGTTGGCCTTGCGGGATGTCAATTTCATGCCGCAACCATAACGGAGGGTTTACAGCAGGGCAAAGACTTCGGATGATCGTCCCATGATTCTTCTGCAACGGACCAGTAAGTGGATAATCACGGCAGCCCTGGCGGTCGTCATCGTCCTACCCCCCTTCGACGGAATGGGATCACCGGCCATGAAAACCACGGACGCGCTCCCGACCCTGATTCCCGCCCCTGCATCGTGGCAGCCCACCGGCGGGGTCTTTTTACTGGATGATTTCAAACAGGCCGTGGCGCCCAATCCCCGAATCGACCTGATGGTCCTGGCCTCGCGAGCAGCCAAGCGGCTGGAACCTGTGCTCGATCGTACTCTTTCCGTACATTCGGCAGTCCCTGGCGCGCCCTTCCCCGAGGGATCCCTTTTTCTCCGACAAATGTCCGGAACCGATCCCGAGCAGTACGAACTGCGGATCACCAGTGAAGGCATCGACCTTTCCTTTGTGGAAGCCGAAGGATTTCATCATGGAGTCACCACCCTGATCCAGATGGTGATCAACGGGAAGGCTAAGGGAGAACTGCCCTGCGGCATCATCAATGACCAGCCGCGCTTCGGCTGGCGCGGCATGCTGCTGGACTGCGGACGGCATTTCATGTCCGTGGAGTCCATCAAGGAACTGCTCGACAAGCTGGAGATGCACAAGTTCAACGTCCTGCACTGGCATCTGACCGAAGACCAGGGTTGGCGCCTGGAAATTCCCGGTTACCCGCGGTTGACGGAAGTCGGCGCCTGGCGCACGGAAATCGACGGTTCCATCCACGGCGGATTCTACACCGCGGACGATGTGCGTGAAATCGTGGCCTACGCCGAAGCGCGGGGCATCAACATCGTACCCGAGATCGAGATGCCGGGACACAGTGTGGCCGCCTTGGCCGCCTATCCGGAATTGTCCTGCACCGGCGGATCATTTGAAGTGGAGACACAGTGGGGCATCCACAGGGATGTCTTCTGTCCCGGACGCGATGAAACCTTTGCTTTCCTGGAAGCGGTGCTGACCCACGTCATGGAAATATTTCCCGGCCGTTACATCCACATCGGCGGGGACGAAGTGCCCAAGGAACGCTGGCGGCAGTGCGAACACTGCCAGGCGCGCATCAGGGACGAGGGTCTGGCCGATGAAGACGATCTGCAGAGCTGGTTCATCGGCAGGATCGGAAAATTTCTCGCCGCCCACGACCGCCGGCTCATCGGCTGGGACGAAATCCTCACCGGAGGTCTGCCCGGCGACCCGGACACCTACGTCATCCAGGCCTGGCGGGGCATGAACGAAGCTGCGGCCGCGGCCAACGCGGGGCACGACGTCATTGTCTCGCCCACCAGCCATGCCTACTTCGACTATGATCCCGGCGTGCTCGATCTGCAGCAGGTTTTCGACTTCCGGCCTGTTCCACCCGGTTTGGATGAAGCAGAGGCCAAACACATATTGGGCGGCCAGATGAACCTGTGGACCGAATACATCCCCCAGGCACGGGTTGACACGATGCTCTTTCCCCGCCTGACCGCCATGGCCGAGGCGCTTTGGACCGGCGCCGAAGAGCGGGATTTCGCTGAATTCCTGGATCGCCTCCACGGCCATGGACCGGTGCTGGATCACCTCGGTGTCCAGGCCGGGATTGAGGCCCGGCCTGTGGTCGTTACCGGTCAATATGACTCCGCGAACACAAGCCACCGGTTGGAGATCAAGCTCGATCACAGAGTCGCCAAAGCCTTGGACGGACGGGATCTCGCGGTGAGATATCACATCCTGGAACCACCCCTGCCGCCTGCTTTCCATCCCGGTTTATTGCCCGAAAATCAGGGCCTTCCCCCGGTCACGCCGACCGATGAAAAAGCGCCGGAAATCCTGGCGATCAAAAATTCGGAATCCTCCCGGCTTGTGCAGGCTCGACTGTTCGTCGACGACCGACCCTACGGCGCCCCGGCGTTGCTCGAGGTCAGCAGTCACGCCGCGGTTGACGCCGACATAGATTTTGTCCATGAACCCGGCGAAAAATATCCCGGCGGGGGATCCGGCGGACTTGTGGACGGCCTGCATGGATCGCGGTACTTCCAGGACGATCTCTGGACCGGTTTCGAGGGTGAAGACCTTGACGCCACCCTGGACCTGGGCCGCCCGGTCGAACTGAAAAAGCTGTCGGTCAGATTCCTCCAGGATGTCAACTCCTGGATCTTTTTACCCGGGGAAGTCCGGTTTTTTGTGTCATCCGATGGAGAAAACTGGCGCGATGCCGGGGCCGTTTCCCACGAAGTGCCGGATAAGAAGCAGGATAAATTGATTCACGAGTTTGCCGTGGATTTGGACGGTTCCGCGGCCCGATTTGTCAGGATTCACGGTGTAACCCCGGGTGTATGTCCGGATTGGCACCCCGGTCGCGGGAAACCCTGCTGGCTTTTCCTGGATGAAATCGTGTGCCGGTAGAGGCAATCACGACAAAAACAGTCTTGCTAATCGGGGCAAAAATGACGTATTTCATACTACATTAGAGTTCAGTCCACCCAACCCAGGAGCCGCTATGCACGACGGATGCACCGGACCCAGCGCCGACGGCGAGATGATCGTCAACAAGGTCAGGATGATGGGCTTTCACCTGCAGCCCATGCCCTTTCCCCTGGAAATCAGTTGTTCCGAATGTGAAAACGCCTTTCAAATGATCAACTTCGAAGCCTCCTGCCCCGAATGCGGCATGGTTTACGGAGTGACCCCATGTTCAGCCGACAACGCGGCCAACGTCAAGGCGGCCGGCATCGGATTCTGATTGCCGCGGGATTGTTTCGGAATTTTATAACGACATAAAAAAAGCGCCCGGAATAACTCCCGGGCGCTTTTTCATTCAACTTTGCGAAGTCTTACGAAGACCTACCGGAAAATACCCTTCAGGTTACCCCAGCTAGAGCCCTCATCGCCCACCGGATCACAGGCCATGGCGGGA
This sequence comes from Candidatus Krumholzibacteriia bacterium, assembly GCA_023270185.1. Taxonomy (GTDB): domain Bacteria; phylum Krumholzibacteriota; class Krumholzibacteriia; order LZORAL124-64-63; family LZORAL124-64-63; genus JAGLCY01. Next base: position 22,846 of record JAGLCY010000007.1, read on the forward strand.
AACTCGCCCGACATGTTGCCGAAGCAGTACTCTCCGGCATGCTTGTCCACGACCGAGAGGATTTCCTCGTCGATGGGGGCAGGCGGCAGATTCGAGTAGAAGATAAAGGTGCCCGTACCGGTCGGACCGGGTTCGCAGAACTCATCCTCGATCGGTTCGAATTTCAGCAGATATCCGGTTACCTCGGGAATGCTGGGATCGCCCTCGCATTCCAGGTACCCACTGTACTGCACAGTGCACGGCTCGGGATATCCATTGGAACTTCCGATGGGATCTCCCCAACTCAGGGCATCCACAAAATCCTGGCAGAGGCAGGTGCCCAGACCCGGATCCATGAGCAGGTTGGCGTGGCTCAGGGAATAGTTGTTGCCCGTGTCCCAGGTGATCTCCATGGTGTACATCCAAATGGGGCCCATGGGGTCAGGGTTGGCGCTGGCCGTAATGGTCCCGCCGATAAAGCAATCAGCCATTGCAACCTGGGCTCCAAACACCAAGGTCAGCATGGTCAGTCCAATCAATATCTTTGTCTTCATGGTGGTTTCCTCTCCCTCCAGGGATCCAATCAAATTGCCCGCACCCGGTCAAAAACCATGCGCGGTTTGTGAGAATGATTTCGTGAGCTTATTAATCTTTACATAATTAGGGGTTACCTGCAAGAGAATTTGTCATTTCCCCTGCTAATCGTCATAAAATCCTTCAATTCAATAAATAGGATTAAATTTATCTTAAAAATTGTGTTTACTGCCGGTTATAGGGACATGGGTGGATTTTCCCTCGTAAGGAATATTCGTAGTCAACAAAGATAACACCCTTAAATTATTACCGATTGGCAGAATTTTCAGATTGGAATCTCCATCTGTGAAATTTTACCAGGATTTTTTCCTGATACCACCTTTTTAAACCTTCCGGGGGATCTGGAATATTCCTTCAATCCACCAAAATAAAAAAAGCGCCCAGGATGATTCCCGGACGCTTTTTGTTTCCTTATGGAAGTCGCCAGCTCTTTACCGGAACATCCCCTTCAAGGTGCCCCAGCTGGTGTCTTCACTATCCACCGGATCACAGGCCATGGCGGGGAAGTCTCCCGACATGTGACCGAAGCAATGCTCCTGGCCATGCTTGTCCACCGTTGAGAGGATATCCTCGTCGATGATTCCGGGAGACAAATCCGAGTAGAAGACAAAGGTGCCCGTGCCGGTGGGCCCGGGTTCACATCTATCCTGATCGGAGTCCCATTGGACTCCGTCTGTCCCCTCCATGGTGATATGGCTTTCGATCGGCTCAAGTTTCAGCAGGATTCCTCCCACCCCGGGAATGCTGTGATCGCCTCTGCACTCCAGGTATCCACGGTAGTCCACCGTGCAGCCCATGGGATACCCGTCAGAACTCCCGATCGGATCCCCCCAGCTGAGCGCGTCCATGAAATCCTGGCAGGAACAGGTGCCCGTTTCCGAATCCATGAGCAGATTGACATGGCTCAGGGAGAATCGGCTATCCGTGTCCCAAGTGATGACCATGGTGTACATGAAACGTGGTCCATCGGGATCGGGATTGGAGCTGGCCGTGATGGTCCCTTCAATGGAACACACCGCAAAGGCTGCCTGAGCGCCCAGCACAAGGGCCAGTATGGCCATTACGAAAAATGTTTTTGCCTTCATGACTTTTTCCAATCCCTCATGAAAATCAGGTTAGGTTTGCAAACACTCAGTAAAGTGAGCGCATTGTTTATGCAATTACATCAGTATTATTGCAAAAATAGGTTTTTTTTGCAAGAAAATTTAATTCTCCTTGTGAAAGATCCCCTGTAATTGGGATTACAGAAAAGATAAGGATGTCACCCCCCGGAGACGCATTTCCTCTGTTGCTTTTCAGATAACTCATTTTATACAACAAGTTTCCAGGCTGGAACCTTCCTTGCTGAAAATGTGATTGAAAGCCCTCCCGATCATGCCCCCCAGCCTTTCGGGAGATCTTCAGTATGACTTCATCCAGGATATCCGGGCCGCGCCGGCCGCTGCATTGGTCGGCTCTTTTCCTGGCCACGACCCTCGCCATGTTCATGAGCGGGTGCACCCATGTGGCGGGAAACTATCCCCGCCCCCATGTGAGACCGGTTTGCGCCAATGCGCGCTTCAGCGGGGAAGGTTTCCAACTGTTGGCGGGATCCCGCCTTCGTCTGGACCTGGTCGAGGCTGAATTGGGCCAACTCAAAAGCCAGGGTTTCTCCCGCCGGGATCCTCAGATCATCAAGAGCGTGGCCCGGCGAAAACACGTCCCAGCTTCGTTGTTGGCTGATCGGTCGGGCAACGGATATTACCGGTTCACCGCCCGTCTGGACCCGGGAACTTTTCTTTCCCTGGCTCCGGGCTCCCTGGAAGTCACGGTCATGACCAAGGGAGGAACCACCGTCGTCCACGACCAGGGTTACTTGTTGGAAGATCGCCGAATCCCTGAAGGCTGCCGGCCGCCCTCGCAATCCACCCTCGCTTTGGGACCGCCGGGAAATGGGATCCCCACAGAGATGGATTTTCTGGTGCGCCTGCCCGTGCGGGGGGAAATTGTGGACCTGGTCATCGTGCCCGGCCTGTGCAGCATCGTCAGCAAGTAACAGTCAGCAAGTAACTGTTGTCCCAGCAGGCTGTGGGTGTGGTAAAATCCGTCCTTCGTTCCGCGCCTGGCCCGGTTTTTCGGAGGGGTCCGAACCTGATGTCATCATGCCTCCCATCATACGAACGCATGAAGCCCTTTATTATAAAAGTGGCCCTGGTGTTGGTCTGCCTTAGTTGCTTGCCGGTGACCGGATCCTTCGGCTTTGAATTCCCTCACCTTGAGTTTGCGCCAAGCCAGTACGTCTGTCCGCGCGCCGACGGGCCCATTACCGTCGACGGCAAGTTGGACGAGCAGGCCTGGGAGGCCGCCGCCTGGACCGACGATTTCGTCGATATCGAAGGATCTGGCAGCCCGGCGCCGGCCCATCGCACATCAGTGCGTATGTTGTGGGACGACAAATACTTCTACGTCGCCGCCCAAATGGACGAGCCCCACGTTTGGGGAACCCTCGAACAGAGGGACGCCGTCATCTACCACGACAACGACTTCGAGGTGTTCATCGATCCCGACGGGGACAACCATCTGTATTACGAACTGGAAATCAACGCCCTGGGCACCGAGTGGGACCTGATGATGATCCGTCCCTACCGGGACGGCGGCCCCGCGGTGAACGCCTGGGATATCCAGGGTCTTCTGACCGCCGTGCACGTATCGGGCACCTTGAATGACCCGGGCGATGTCGATGAAGGATGGTCGGTCGAGATAGCGTTTCCCTGGGAAGTTCTGGCCCAGGCCGCGGGCCGCCCCGCCCCGCCGGCTCCCGGGGATATCTGGCGGGTCAATTTTTCCCGTGTCCAGTGGGATACGCAGCCGCGTGACGGCCGGTACGAAAAGGTTCTTGATCCCGGCACCGGTGATCCACTGCCCGAACACAACTGGGTCTGGTCTCCCCAGGGTCTGATCGCCATGCACTGTCCGGAAATGTGGGGCGAGGTCATGTTCACCGAGGACGGTGACAACGATTTCGGCGCTTCTGAAGAGCACCGGGCCATCCTGGCCGCGGCAACCCTGATGCCGGTCTATTATCTACAGATGCAATGGCGCGAGGATCACGGAAAGTTCGCCTCGTCACTGGGGGAACTCGGCATTTCACCGGATCCGCGGTGGACCCTGACCATGGAAACCTGTGTCGAAGGTTTCACCGCACGCCTTGTCACGCCACACGGAACCGCGACCGTCGACCAGAACGGCCGGCTGGAAAGGAAGCCATGATTTTCGCAAGGCGCGGCGGCGGCCCGCTTCTGACACGGGATGACGTCCCGACTCTTCCCCCGGACATCATCGACCCCAGCAGCGTGTTTAATCCCGGAGCGGTGCAGCACAAGGGAAAGACCTATCTCCTGCTGAGGGTTCAGACCCGGGGCCGACGCACCTTTACCGTGCCCGCCAAAGGTGACGGATTCAAATTCAAGATTCTGAAGCGTCCCGTGGAGTTTTGCGGGCACGAAAACCTGATCGACCCGGAAACGGGAATCGCGGTGACCGTCCACCACATCTACGACGCCAGGATCACCGCGCTGGAAGACCGGTTGGCCGTCGTTACCGCCGTGGACACGGACCGGGGCTGCCGATTGGCGGTCTGGCAGGCGGCGGGAAAACCACAAGCCGGTTTTGCCGGTCTCGACAAACTGGAACTGGTCGGTTTCAACCACGACAGGGACACCCGCAACGGGGTGCTGTTCCCCGACAGGATCGACGGCCGCTACCTGATGCTGGACAGGCCCAACGACCGCCGGACGGGCGGCGGGCCTCTCACCGGAAGGGGCATCGTTCTGTCGGCCTCGAACGACCTTGTCCACTGGGAAGACCTGGGCCCGATCATGACCGGTCGGCCCCACTACTGGGATGAACTGATCGGCTCGGGTCCGCCACCGGTGAAAACCCGGGAGGGATGGCTGCACATCTACCATGGAGTGGCCACCCACTTCCTGGGCGCCAACCTCTATCAGGCCGGAGCCGTCCTGCTGGATCTGGAAGATCCCCGGCGGGTGCTGGCACGAACCAGGGACAACATCCTGGAGCCGAGGGAAACCTGGGAAATGACCGGCCAGGTTCCCAACGTGATTTTTCCCTGCGGCATGACAGTCACCGAAACCGACGACGAAGGATACGCGGCAACATCAAGCGAGTTGAGACTGTACTACGGAGCGGCGGACACCGTGGTCGGGCTGGCTGTTTCGACGGTGGCCAAGGTCCTCGCCGCCTGTGAGGCATAATAAAGGGAGAGTGAATTGGCGCCATCCCCCCGCAAAGCATTCCTGGTTTCCCACACCCACTGGGACCGCGAATGGTACCTGACCTTCAACCGTTTTCGGGTGAACCTGGTCGAGGTGGTCGACGGCGTGCTGGACACCCTGGACAACGATCCCGAGTTCCGGCATTTCGTTCTCGACGGTCAGACCGCCGTTCTGGAAGACTACCTGGAAGTGGCGCCCCACCAGCGGGACCGCGTCAACCGGCTGGTTAGTGAAGACCGGTTGTCCGTGGGACCCTGGTACATCCTGCCCGATGAATTCCTGGTCAGCGGCGAAGCCACCGCGCGCAACCTGATGTTCGGACGCAAAGCCGCTCCCCTGCAACACGTGCAGGATGTCGGTTATATGCCCGACAGTTTCGGGCACCTGGCCCAGATGCCCCAGATCCTCCGGTTGGCGGGCCTCGATTCCTTCATCTTCACCAGGGGAATGGGTGCTGAAGCGGAAGATCCGGGCTGGATTTTTCGCTGGGCCGCTCCCGACGGTTCCGAAGTGCTGGCCGTCAACCAGTGCGACGGCTATTGCAACGCCGGTGGTCTGGGTTTTGACGAGATCTGGCATGCCCACACACAGCGTAAGACGGACCCCGCGCGGGCGATCGCAAAGGTGACGGAGCTTTTCTCGAAGATGTCCGACCGGGCCGGCTGGGATCCCGCCCTGCTGAACAACGGGTGCGATCATTTTCCCGCCCAGCAGGATTTTGGCGGGATTTTGGCGGCTCTGCGCGAAACATGGCCGGACACGGAATTCACCCACGGCAGTTTCGAGGATTTCCTGCGGTCGGTTCGCTCCGGAACATTCGACCAGGACCGCCCCCTTGTCACCGGCGAACTGCTGGGCGGACGTGATCACCTGATCCTGTCGGGTGTGTGGTCGGCCCGCATGCCACTGAAGCAACAGAACGAGGAATGCCAGAACCTGCTGACCCGTTACGCCGAACCCATGGCGGCGGCCGCGTTCTTCCTGCATGGCGCTTCGTGGCCCGGAGGTCTTTTCAATGCCGCCTGGAAGGATCTCCTGCGCAACCACCCCCACGATTCGATCTGCGGATGCAGCATCGACTCGGTCCATCAGGATATGGAAACCCGTTTCGCCGCGGTCCGGCAGACAGGTGAGCAGTATCTGTCCCGCCTGATGAACCGGCTTACCCCGATGTTTGCAGGCCATGAAGAGGATGATCGCGCCACGGTGATCGGCGTGGCCAATCCCCTGCCATTCGCGCGGGACGAGGTAGTGGAGCGAATGGTTGTCCTGCAGCCCCTCGGATA
>JAGLCY010000070.1 GCA_023270185.1 Candidatus Krumholzibacteriia bacterium
ATCTTTGAACAGTTCGAGGAAATCTGCCAGGCGGCTCGCCGCCATTTGACCAAGTGCCCCTGCGAAAAGGGATGCCCTTCGTGTGTTGGTCCCGCGGTGGAGTCGGGCTCTACGGCACGTAAAGGCGCAGCCTGGTTGCTTGGTCTGACCGGACAGGCCGCCGGTGAGGCCTAGGGATGGATCTGAAGAAAAGGCTGGCTCAACTGGACCGTCTTTCCCGCCGTCCAGTTTCGATGGGAAATCCTTCCAACCCGCATGCACAGCAGGATCCTGCTGTCCTGGCGTCCAATCGCTTGGCCACAATCGCCGAGTTGGGTCTGCGCGAATCCGCATCGTCCGTGGGCACGGTGTGGAGTCGCGAATATCGGGACATCCTGTCCGACCCAGGTAATCCTCTGCCCGATTTGCGGGAGTTTTTTTCCCGGCCCATCGACTTCGAGGCTGATCCTCGAGAGATCCTGTTCCTGGATACCGAGACCACCGGTCTGGCCGGAGGAACAGGAACGATCCCTTTTCTGGTCGGCGTGTCCTGGTGGGAAAAGGGAGGGATGACCACCCGTCAGTATTTTTTGCCCGAACCTGGACACGAGTCGGCCATGCTGCATGAACTGTCCGTTCTGGCCGCGGGGTTCCGGATCGTAGTGACTTTCAACGGTGCCTCTTTCGATCTACCTCTGCTGCGAACACGCGCTCGATTGAACCGGTTGGATGATCCATTGGCCGAACTCGTGGTCTGGGATTTACTGGTTCCGGCCAGACGACTGTATGGAAACCGTTTGCCGGACTGTCGACAACAGACTCTTGAAAGAGAGGTCTGCGATTTGCGGCGCGCTGAAGGAGACATCGAGGGATCCAGGATTCCCCAGGTCTGGTTCGATTTTCTGGCCACCGGCCAGGGGGGCCTGTTGTCCCGGGTCATGACGCACAACCATCGGGACATGGTGGGCATGGGGCGGCTTTTCATCCTCGTTGCCGAAGCGGCGCGATCGCTGGATCAAGGGGTTGACTCAACGGAAAAACTGGACTGGCTTGACGGCTGGGCCCTGGGCAGGATCTGCGAAAGAAGACGGGACACGGACTTGGCTTTGGCCTGCCTGGGATTTTCAGTGGTCGCGGCGCCGCGTCATGGTTCCCGCGGCCTGGGCGATCCCCGATTCCTGGCCGATGCCTTGCGAATACTCAAAAGAGGCGGGGATTGGCTTTTGGTGGAGCGGATAATCAATGACGGGTTGTCCGCCGGGGTCGATGAGCCCTGGCTGCATCGGGAAGCAGCCATTCTTTATGAACATCGTCTGGGCGAGTGGCCGAAGGCGCTTGACCACGCCCTCAAATCGGGTGAGGATCACCGAGTGACACGGTTACGGCGACTGTTGGACGAATCCACATCCTGAAAGAAAAGGTGACGCGAGCATGATCAAGATGACCCGCGATGAAGCGCAACTCCTGTTGGCGGGAATCCGTGTTCTGAACCACCTGAACGGCAGATCGCCCACACCGGAGGATTTGGCTGAACTCCTGCAGCAATCCGCCAGCTCCGTAAGATTGCAACTGGCTTTCCTGGATGACCTGGGTATTGTCTCCCTGGTGAAAAGTGCCTACGAAACGCATGCGGAAATCCGGGATCACCTGGCCGTCGAGGAATTTCCCGAGGAAGGTGGCCCCGAGATTTCCCAGGATCTCCTGGAGTTCGACCGCCGGAAGTCCGAAGAGGCGGAAAAGATGTCCAAGTTGTTCGAGTCAGGGGAACATCAGGAAAAACAGCAGCGGAAAATGGACCAGATGGGGGAGGATCTGAAGGATTTCAAAAAAAGGAAACCGGCCAATCCATTCGGGGATGATTGACGTTGCCGCTTGAATAAATCAAAAAAAAGAGCCCGGGACCCACAGGTTCCGGGCACTTTTTTGTATTCAAAAGTCAGCTAGGGCTGCCAGTAACGAAGATCGACGATCTCCGCTTCTTCGAGGCTCTTAATGTACCATTCCTCGACGGCCTTGTTCTGGGCGCGTGCAAGCAGGGCTGCCTGAATTCCGGCGCGCCGGACATCGAAATCAGCCTGGTCGAAGGGGCTGATCCACAGGGGGGTCAGGGCAAAGAGGCCGCGGAGCGTTTCCACCTCGGGGACCAGGACGCCCAACTCGCCGTTGATGGCCAGTTTGTTGAATTCCGTTCCGTAGCCCACATCCGGCACGTTCCCGTTGATGGTGAAGGTGTCGGTGACCGCGTGCAGGATTCCCGCGTTCCCGGCGCCTTCAGCCATTGTCATACCCATCTGAACTTCACCCACGGCAGGGCTCAGCCGGGTTTTCGCCGCGGCCAACTGGTGGTCCTTTTTTACAGCGAGCGCCACCCGGCTGGTCACTTCGGACAGAGGAGCCAGACCGGCGGGAGTGATTTCCCCGGCCAGGACGACATAGATGTTGTCCCGGTTCTCGAACAGGCGACTGACCTGTCCGGGGGAGGCTCCGAAAACCCAGTTGGAGCCGGCAAGGGAAAGGGGCACTCCGGGAATATCGCGGCCTTTGATAAATTCGGGAGGAGTTATCAGATTAAGCGCTTCGGCTTCGGCGGTGGTGGCGAAACTGGATCCGTCGACCCGACTCCGGAATTCGTCGGCCCTTTCCCGCAACAGGTCCAGGGTTTCCGGACCGGGGGTGACCTTCAGCAGGATGTGCCGGGCGTTGATCTCGTAGACTTCACCCGTGTCCTCGTCGATGGATTGCTTGAGAACCTCGATGAGGTGATAACCGAATTTGGTCTTGACCGGTTGGCTGACCTCGCCGATCTGCAGGGCGAAGGCGGCCTCGGTGAAGGGCGCGACCATCCGGGAACGGTCGAAAACGCCAAGATCACCGCTTTGGGTGGCACTGGTGGCATCTTCACTGTATTCCAGGGCTGCGACTCCGAACTCCGTTTGGCCGGAAACGATCTCTTCCCTGATTTCCAGCATGAACTCGCGGATTTCTTCATAATCCTGCTCGCTGGCCTCCTTGGCAATCATGACTACCTGGCAATGGCCTTTGGCCGGCGATTGGTAATCATCGGGATGCGCCTGATACCATTCTTCAAGCTCGGTTTCGGAAGCTTCGAACTCGCCTTCCATGTCCGCAAAGGTGATTCCCATGTATTCCGCGATGGCCTTGCCGGTCTGCCGGATGTATTCCTGGTGGACATCTTCATCCGTCACCACGGCCTCCGCGGAGATCTCTTCGATCAATTTTTGCCACGGGAGACTGGCCCTGATGTAGGCTTCCTGCTGGGTCCAGTCGACCGCGGGATTCTGCAGGTCCGCGAAGTAGCGGTCCATGTCGACATTCCCGTTTTCATCGCGATACTGGGCCAGCAATTCGGGGGGAGGATTGTTTTCGAAAACCGAGAGCACCTCTTCGTCGGAAACGGTGATGCCTCTTTTCTCGATGGCCTGCTGGAAAATGGCCGCCTGGACCAGGGAATCCCAGGCCTGCTGACTGGCGGCGGCGTCCTGGTTGGCGTTCAGGTCCCGGTTCTGGGCCTGCTGACGCATCTGACCTCTTTGTTGCCGCACCGCGTAGTCATATTGCTGTCCGGTAATATCGGCGCCGTTAACGGATCCGATGACCCCGGCCTGGACTTTTTTGGTGCCGGGAGCTTGGCACCCCCGACTGGTCATCCCGCCCAGGCCCAGGAACAGGACGAAAGAGGCGGCAATCACCCAATAGAAGACCTTGGCCTGGGAACGCAGAAACTTGAACATTATCGACTTCCTTCGTGGGGTACGGCTACCGGGAAACAAATGCCCACCGGCGGCCGGAGGGATCCCGGCATATTGAATTGATCTCATAAAATGGTAGAAGGCGGGTAAATTCACAAGTTGACATTGATCTGAAGGGGAATTCTGTTATTGTGTGGCTCCATCAAACCGGATTTGTCTGTTTTCCACCCTTTTTGAATCAACGGAGTGAACCATGGCCCAGGATTTTCATCGTCCCTTCCCGGAGGGTGCCCTCGCCGCCGATTCCATTCAGGAAAAATTGTTGGAAAACATGGTCAAGGACAGGATTCAGTTCCTGCGCCTGATCTTCACCGACATCCTGGGTCAGAACAAGAACGTTGAAGTGCCCGCCAGCCAGTTCGAAAAGGCTCTTCGTGGCGAAATCATGTTCGACGGTTCATCCATCCAGGGTTTCACTCGAATCGAAGAATCCGACATGCTGCTGGTTCCGGACCTTCGGACTTATGCGGTGTTTCCCTTTGAAGACGGGCGCGGCAAGGTCGCCCGATTGATTTGTGATATCTACAACGCCGACCGTACACCTTTCATGGGCTGCCCGCGGTTGGCTCTTCGACGCACGTTGGAGCGGTTCAATAAACTGGATTACACACCCGTTTGTGGGCCCGAACTGGAGTTTTTCCTTTTTCAGAAGAACGGCAACGGTGATCCCACGACGATTACCCACGATACGGGCGGCTATTTCGACTTGTCCCCGGTGGATATGGGAGAGGACGCCCGCCGGGACATCGTGAACGTGCTGGAAGCCATGGGCTTCGAGATCGAGGCGGCTCATCACGAGGTAGCTCCCGGTCAGCATGAGATCGATTTCAAGTACGCCGAAGCCCTGGAAACCGCCGACCGGGTGACCACCTTCCGCATGATCGTCAAGAAGGTGGCCATGGATTACGGTCTGCACGCCACTTTCATGCCCAAACCCCTGGCCGGTGTCAACGGATCGGGGATGCACGTGCACCAGTCGATTTTCACCGGTTCCGGCGACGACACGCGAAATCTGTTTTTTGATCCCGAGGCCGAAAACCAGCTCAGTTCCGAGATGTTGCATTACATCGGCGGCCTGCTGAAGCACGCCCGGGCCTTCGTGGCCATCACCAATCCGTTGGCCAATTCCTACAAACGGCTCGTTCCCGGATACGAAGCCCCGACCAACATTGCCTGGTCGGATCACAACCGGTCCCCGCTGGTTCGGGTGCCCGCCCGTCGTCGGGATGGGACGCGCTGTGAGGTTCGTGTTCCCGATCCCTCGTGCAATCCCTACCTGGCTTTCAGCGTGATGCTGGCTGCCGGTCTGGACGGGATGGAGAACAGGACTGACCCGGGTCCGGCGGTGAACCGGAACGTGTTCGGGATGACAGAATCGGAAAAACAGGAGCACGGCATCGCCCAGCTTCCCCGCGATCTCCATGAAGCCATCGA
>JAGLCY010000071.1 GCA_023270185.1 Candidatus Krumholzibacteriia bacterium
TTCAAAATCTGCATCATTCGACCGACCAGGCTTTCCACTTCCACCGCGGCGTTTGCCATTGTTTCCGTGTTTGCCAGGGATGAGGATTCCCTCAGGGCCAAAACCCGCACTTCGGCCAGGATTTCACTCAGGTCCTGCAACCCGACATCGGTGCTGTCCACAAGGGTCCGGCTGCGGCTGACATTATCCAGATAGCTGTTGTTCTGGGCGATCAACGAATTCAGACGCTGGATCGTGCTCACTGCTCGCGGATCATCCGCGTAGGAGTTGACCCTTCGCATACTGCCGGCCATGCGCTGCTGTTCCAGCAGGCTGGTAAGGCTGCGGTTGAGATCCCCGACGAGAATCGAGGAGAGATAACTGTCTGTAATGCGAATGCTCATGCCCGTCCCATCCCTTAAATGATATTCAGCAGGGTGTCGTACATCTCCTGCACCGTGGCGATCACTTTGGCCGCTGCGTTGTAACTGTTCTGGTACCGTACAAGGTTGGCGCCTTCTTCATCGAGACTGACGCCGCTGACGCTGGCCATTCGAGCCGAGAGGGAGGCCACCACACTCTGCTGGTTTTCCACCATGAATTCATAACTGCCAAGGTTGCCGGCCACGTCCGTGACAACTGACCGGTAGGATTCGCTGATCGATTTCCGGTCCGTACCGTACAAGCTGCTTCGCCCCAGATCGGCAATGGCAAGGGCGATGTCGTTGTCCGCCGCGGTACCCGTCCGACCCGTAGCCACAAGGTTTTCATTGTTGAGCAAAGCTTCGTTCACCCCGATGGTGTGCATGCTGTCCCCGGTAAAGAACATCACGCCCCTGCCGCCTGAAGCCAGGCCCTGTGTGTGCAAATCGTTGACCTCGGCAATCAACTGGCGAGCCACCGAGTCCAGATGTTCCCGGACCTCACGCAGGTGGATATCCTTGGCCGCCAGCAATCCTTCCAGTCTTCCTGGAGAAAGCGCGACATCCTGTTGGTTGCCTTCGGTCACTACGGCAAAGGTGTACCCATCTCCGTCAGGTCTGTGAATACCCTCGAACAGGGTGACCCTGTCCCTGGCCACCATGGTGCGGCCAGCCAAAATGATATCCTTGGAACCGTCGTCCCTCTCCAATACCGAAACCTCTGCAAGTTCGGAAAGTCGGGTGATCTTCAGGTCCCTCTGGTCACGAAGGTCGTTTGCGGGTTGTCCGTTGGTCTCCGCGGCCATGACCTGGCGGTTGAGCTCACCGATTTCCTGAAGCAGGCGGTTGAGATTTTCGGTTTCTGCCTGGATCCTCAATTCAAGATCCGCTTCCAGTTGGGTGAGGGCCTGGTCGATGGAATGGAAATCAGCAACCAGGGTCCGGGCCTTGGCCACTACGTTCAGTTTGAGGCTTTCATTGAAAGGCGGTTGGGCCAAGTCGTTCCAGGCTTCGAAGAAAATGTTGAGGGCGTCGCCAAGGTGATCGTTGTCAACCGAGCCGAGAATGCCTTCGATATCGTAAAGAGTGTTGTCCAGTGCCGCGTAGGAGTGCAGGCGGGAAATCTGCGACCTCATGTTGCCCAGCAGGAATTCATCCTGGATGCGTCTGATCCCCATGACTTCAACACCACGCCCAATGGCTCCGTAAGCGGTGATTTCAGGACGTCGGGCGCCGAAAATGACGTCCTGACGGTTGAATCCAGGCGTATGGGCGTTGGCAATATTGTGCCCACTGGTTGCCAGACCGGCTTGTGCTGCCAGCAGGGCGGATAGGCTATTGTCCATGATCGCATTCAGTCCGGACATTGGTGGTCCTTTCAAGCCTGACGCACTATGACGCCACCGGGGCCGCGCCCCCTGTTGCGGGCGCCTTCGTCATAACATCCTGCCGGGTTTTCCAGAACGGCACTCTTGAATATCTCAGCTTCCTCATGAACCAGGTCGAGGCAGAAATCCGCCAACAGGCGGTTCAATTCGTTTTGTCGGGCCAATCTCGCGGCTGCCCGGCGAACTCCCCCCAAAGCGCCCGCCACCGTCCGTTTGGTCTCGGGATCGGTATAGTCCAGGAGGTCTTCAACCCTTCCCGGCGGGATGACCAGGCCGTTCCTGGCGGCCAGTTCCCCGACACATCGCTCACGGGCAATTCTGGCTTCGTTGGCCATGGGCAGGTAGAGGCCCCATTCCAGGGCATTGGCCTCCAAACGGTCCACATCTTGTCGTTGCATGTAAGAATTCTGACGCCAGGCCAACCGCAGCAATCGCCGGTAATGTGTGCCTTCCAAGTCGAGAATGGCCCCCAACCGCAGACAATCCTCGTTTTTCAGCCTTGTGACGTCGTTTTGCATTTCCAATGCTCCTCAAGAGGTTATGGTCGATTGACTGATGCTACTTACCGGTAGACGCCAGATGCGTGCCACCACCGAGTTTTTGATACCGATCCAGGACTCTGTCCACATAACCCCTGGTTTCCGGATATGGGGGAATTTTGCCCCCCAGGCGGTCCACGGTTCCCGGGCCCGCGTTATAGGCAGCCAGAGCCACATCCAGCTTGCCCCCGAATTGCTCCAGCATATCGGCCAGGTATTTGGCTCCACCAAGGAGGCTCTGACCCGCGTCAGCCCGGTTCTCCACACCCAGCTCACTTGCTGTGTCGGGCATCAACTGCATCAAACCCAGGGCGCCCTTCTCTGACAGGGCACCGGGATCCCCACCCGATTCCTCCATCACGACTGAAAGGATAAGCGCGGGATCGAGTCCCGACTTTCGGGCAGCGCTCTGGATTTCACGGTCGAACCGTTTCAGGGTGTCAGCCACCGCGGCACCTTGTTGAGAGGCCAGCAAGGCCAACCGCTTTCCGGCGACGGATTCGGGACCAAGGGAAATCACGTCCCTGTAACGCGCCAAAACCTTTGGGGCCGGAGGACCCAGAACAGATCCTTCTGAACCGGGGACCCGCGAAACCTCGCTGGACTCACGGGAAAGCTGTCTGACGATCATGTCGGCTATGCCCATGCCCGAATGTCCCGTGGCCAGGGTTTTGGCGATTTCGGCATCGTGCATCTGCCGGTAGAATTTCGTGGCCCCTCCACCGTTGAAAAGTTCATTTTCGGGAACGGTCTGGCGCATGGCCTTCAGAAGGGTGTTGAGAAACACGCCCTCGAATTCCTTGGCGGATTCCTCCAGGGCTGCTTGTTCGGACGGGGATTGGGGGGACCTGGATCCGGCCGCCTGGTCCAGTGACCGGCGAAGGCGTACCTGTCCGGCACGGTCACCGGCATCGGTGACCAGCAGGTCAAGTGACCCCTTTCCGGGAATCTCCATCAACGACTCCTTTTCTTACATCAGGATCAGTTCAGCCTGCAGGGAACCGGCCCTTTTTAATGCCTCCAGAATGGCGATGATGTCACGGGGGCTGGCCCCGATGTCATTGAGCACACCCACCACATCCGCCACCGTGCTGGTGTCAGGAACCCTGAGGACCTGGGCGTGCTGGTCATCTACGTCGGTGTTGACTTCTGGAACCACCACGGTGTCGCCGCGGCGGCTGAATGAACTGGGTTGGGAAACATCGTAGTAGGTGCTGACGATGACCTTCAGGTTACCGTGAGCAACGGCCGCTTCCTTGAGCTTGACGTTCTTGCCCACGATGATGGTTCCGGTTCTCTCGTTGACCACGACCCGGGCGACCGCGTCGCTGCGGGATTCGATTTCGCTCATCCTGGCGATGAATCCGATCGGATCGACGTTCTCTTCCTCGGGGATGATCACTTGGATACGCTGGGCGTCCTGGGCGATCGCCGTTCCATCGCCGAAACTCCCGTTTATGGCGGCGGCAACCGCGGCGGCGGTGACGAAGTCGGGGTTGTGAAGCAACCAGGCCACACGTCCACCCCGGATAAAGCTCCCACCCAGTTCCACTTTCACTGAGCCTCCGTTGGTCACAAGGCCGGCCTGTGTGTGGTTTTTCCGGTAACTATTGCCGGCCCCCGATTTCACGTTGAACCCACCGATGGAAACACTCCCCTGAGCCAGCACGCACAGGGTACCGTCAGCCGCCCTCAACGGGGTCATGATCAGATGCCCCCCTTCCAGGCTGGTGGCGTCATTCAGGGAGTTGACCTTGACGTCGATTCTGCCCCCAACATTGATGTTCGGATCAAGGGTGCCGGTCACGATCACTGCCGCGACGTTCTTGGCTTTCAGGTCCCGGGGACTGATGGTGACATCCAGTTTCTCCAAAAGCATGGCAATGGAGTTGGCCGTGTTTTCGACCGAATAGCTGTCGCCTGTTCCATTCAGACCCACCACGAGCCCGTAGCCGACCAAGGGTTCCTCGGTCGTTCCCTCCAGAAAGGCAAGATCCTTGAGACGCGACGTTTCCTGGGCGAAGGCCGGCGTCATGACCATTGCCAAGGCCAAAACCACGAAAAGACCAGCCAGGCCCGATCGTCCATTTCGTGAAATTCCAGACATTCCGATCCTCCTAGAACAGCCAGTTGAGTACACGCGTCACCACCCCGGGTTGCGAGGTGTCGTTGATGATGCCGGAACCGTTGTAGGCGATCTGGGCATCAGAGATGTAGGTGCTGAGAATGGTATTGTTCGCGTCGATGTCCCGCGGCCGGCAGAAACCGGTGACCTCGATCAGCTGTTTTTCCCCGTTGATGTTCACCAACCGGGTACCTTCCAGTCGGAAGTTGCCGTTTTCAGTGATCTCGACGATACGAGCCGAAATTTCCGCCCGCAGACTTCCATCGCGTTGGGTTTGACCGTCGCCCAGATACTTGTTTTCAACTTCCATATCCCAGGGTTTGATGAAATCCAGCCAACCGAGGGCAGGCCCCCCGCGGGTTTCACTCTTGTTGTTCGCCCTGGTCTTGCTGGACGCGTTGGCCGTGGCGCGCTCGGTGATAATGATGGTGATAAGATCACCAACAGTGCGTGCCTTGATGTTCGAAACAAGGGACTCCCCCGTTTCGAAATCGACCAAGGGCGTCTTGGCCTCCGATCCTGTTACCTGGAACAGGCAGGGCAGGATGCATATCAAAACAGTGGTCCAGACCGGAATCCGGTTGTGGCATCCCTGTCGCATATACTTGGAATTCATGGGTCACCTTCTCCATTCAACGAGGCCGGGTCCAGCCACACGGGCGTTGACCAGCCTTCCTGTCAATTCGCTTCGCACGGGTATCGTCTGGCCGAGGCAGCCGTTCTGTCGGGCAACGGCCCGGACAGCTACCGCGACCTGGCCACGCATGACCTGCAATTCCACCGAATCGCCGGCCAGAATCAGGGGAGTTTCCTTCAAATCAGCTTGCCGCAGATAATCCCCGGCTTTGAGGTTCCGTGTCGGGCTGGAACCATGGACGCTGGTCCTGTGAACAGCCAAGCCGTGGTCCAGATCCGCAAGGTCCCGCCACTGCCAGTCGAACATGTTTTCTTCCAGGGGTTGGTTGCGGGTCAGGCTGCGGTTGACACGCCCAACCTCCCCGAACTGATGCAGGGTGACGGTCGCCGGAAAACTTTCTTCACGATGCCCGTCCACAATGCGGATCCGCACAAGATTGCGACCCGGCTCGAGCATGTCCGTCCGATCCGTTTCGACGTTCCAAGCCCCTGCCGTGGACAACTCGATCTCCGGCAGATCCATTTCGAACCAGGAGTCCGGAGCATTCTGAATTGAAGGCGGGACCAGTGGCTGAATCGCCCGCCGAACTTCCCGTTGGATGGCACCGTCCGTCAATTCCCGCCCCGCGAAAATGAGTTGGCAATGATCGGCCCCGGTCAGCCTTACTCCGCGGGCAAGCCCGGCGATTACCAGTCGACGCAGGATGTCCCGCCGGGAAACATCCACCACACTATTTGGCTTGAGCCCGGCACGTATCACCAGGTCCCGGGCATAACCCGGGATCGGCCCGATCGCCACTTCACCAAGTGTAGCCACGTCATCGGCCAAAATGACGGTATCCGGCAGGATCAGATTCCAGTTCCCGGCAGCGCGCGCAGAACCAGCGGAGCCCAACAGCACAACGGTCAAAACCAGCAATTTCCAGTTACCGTTCATCATCTACCTTTTGAGGCGGTTGACGGTCTGCAGCATTTCATCGGCCATGGTGATCGTCTTCGAATTCAGTTCGTAGGCCCGTTGGGCGGAGATCATGTTGACCAGTTCATCCACGGTTTCCACGTTGCTCATTTCCAGAAATCCCGAGGCCGTCTCCCCTATCCCATCGAGGCCTGGAGTCTCAAGGATCGGCCTGCCGCTGGCAGGAGTTTCCCCCATCAAGTTGCCTCCGCGCGCCATGAGGCCGGCCGCATTGGGGAAACGGGCCAATTCGAGCTGACCAATTTCCTGTACGCGGGAATCGTCGCCCTGAACGATCACGCTGATGATGCCGTCCCTGGACACTGATAATTCCAGGGCGTCTTCCGGTATCTGCACCGCCGGTTCAAGACGGTAGCCGGAGGAAGTGACCACGTTCCGGTCAGCGTCCATCTTGAAGCTGCCGTCACGGGTGTATTTGATGGTGTCGTCGGCAAGACGGACCTGGAAAAAGCCGTCACCTTCGATCATCAGGTCCAGGGGATTACCCGTGGAAATCACGGTTCCCTGGCTGAAATTCTTGTTTGTGGCCACCAGTTTGACCCCGTGCCCGATCTCGATCCTGTTCGGCAGGGCCCTGCCTTCGGCGTCCACCTGACCGCCCGGCATGACCTTTTCGTAAAGCAGGTCCTGGAATTCGGTGTGGCTCTTCTTGAAGCCCGTTGTGTTGACGTTGGCCAGGTTGTTGGCAATGGTGTCGATATTCATTTGCTGGGCCTTCATCCCCGAGGCCGCTGTTCCCATGGCTCTAATCATTTGTTTTCCCTTTCCTGTCCGTGACCGTCACGCCGGTTACCCGCTTACGCGGGGCAGGTTGTTGACGGATTTTTCCAGCATCTCGTCTTCCGTAGTCATGACCTTGCTCTGAACCTCGAAAGCCCTTTGGGCCGCGATCATGGCGATGAGAGTGTCGATGGGGTTTACGTTGCTTCCCTCGAGATGGCCCTGGGCCACAACGACTTCCGCCGAGTCAAGGGTTCGGATTTCCATATCGACGGGCGGCTTGACCAGACTGGCCCCGAGATGCTCCAGCCGTGTAGGATCCTCGAAAACCACCAGCTTCAGGCGATTGGTAATTTTCCCGTCCACCATTATCGCGCCGTCGTTCGCGATGGAAAATTCCTTTCCCCGCAGATCGATTGGACCGCGCTCTCCCATGACCGAAAGTCCGTCGGGTGTGGTCAGCCTCTGTTCGGCGTCCAGGAGGAAGGAACCGTGCCTGGTGTAGGCCGTACCGCCCTCTGTCTGCACCTCGAAATACCCTTGGCCGATGATGGCCACATCCGTATCCCGACCGGTGCCTTGCACGGATCCGGGCCGGTTGTCCAGGGCGTGGTACATTTGCAGCACAGGCGCCCTTGCTGGGCCCGCGGAATATTTTGAAACCGTGGAATTGGATCCCATGAGGGGCCCCTGCTGTGTCACTTCCTCCACCCTGGTCAGGATCTGCTTGAAGCCGGAGGTGTTGACGTTGGCCAGGTTGTTGGCCAACGCGTCGATCCGGTTCTGCTCCAGCAGCATGGCGTTTTCAGCTGTATTCAGGCTCCTGATCAAAACAAGTCCTTTCGGAGTGCACCTGTCCCTTATATCCACCAAGGCAAGCGCAAAGCCCATGCCCGGGACATGTAAAACCTGTTTCAACAACTTGAATGCTCCGGGGGAAATTTTTTCCGTGGCAAACCAGATCCGGGAAATTGATTCGGCAGGGGGTTTGGGGGGGAAACAGCCTATTCAGCCCGAATTGAGGAGAGGTGCCTGAAGATTTTTCCCAGCGGGAAAATTTTTCCACATTCAATTTTACAGCCCCCGTTTCCGCAGGGAAAACGAGGGCTGTCAGGAAGCGAGGCACCCGGTGGGTGATTAATTGACGGATCCCTGAAGGTCGGTCGACTTCTCGTTATTGGCGTGATCCCCGCCCGACCCGTCACCGCTGTCCGGAGACATGGGAACTGTAAATGTGAAGGTCGACCCCTTCCCCGGGACACTCGTGACGGTCACTTCACCGCCATGGGATTCCACCAGTTTCTTGACGATCACGACACCAAGTCCGACGCCCCTGATTTTCCGTTGGGATGATCCGCGGGTGTAGGGTTCGAACAGGACGGCGATTTCCTCCGGATTCATGCCGATCCCACCATCGGATATGGAAACCTGGGCCCAACCGTCGATGGGCACGACCGTCAAACGGATCCACCCTGATTCCACGTTGTATTTGATGGCGTTGGAAACGAGGTTGCGCAGGATCTGCGTAACTCTCAGGGGATCCGCATGGACACGAACATTGTCCGCGGGAACCGCTATGTCGAGGCTGACGTCCGAACCGGCGGCGATGGGTTCCAGGTCCGCGACCACATCCTTGATCAGTTCGGCAAGATCCATGTCCCGGCATTTGAGATTGACGAAACCCGCGTCGATCTTGCTGATATCCAGGAAGTCGTTCAGAAGGGCCGTCATCTCGGTGATCTTCCGGTTCACGCTTTCCAGGAACTCCAGCTGGGTGTCGTTGACCTCACCGGTTTTCCCGGTGGCCATCAACGAAACATACCCTTGAATCACGGACATGGGTGACCGCAGATCGTGGGCGATCATCGAGTGGAAGTCGGACTTCATCTGTTCCGCCGCCACTTCCTTGGTGATGTCCCGGAAAGTATAAGCCCTGGCTGTTTCACCCTGTTCCAGCTGGATAGGCGCGGTCCGAGCCGTCAGGTGGACAATTTCGTCATCCACGGTAATGGTCAGGCGCAAATCCTCCTGGGTAACCTCGCGGAGCTGGGCGATGATTTCGTCCGGCACCTCAAGGGTGCGCAGGATCTCGGTCATGGTCTTGAAGCGGGCCACTTCGCGCGGCATTCGCAGCAGATTCAGGAACACCTGGCTGGCCAGGAGCATTTCATCATCTTTGCTGCAGATGGCTACCGGTTCGTGCAGGAAGCGGAAAATCTGGTTGAGCTTGTTGCTCTCAAGACGGAGCTTGTCCTGCAAATCCTTGATGCGCAGGAAAGCGGCGATCTTGGAGTGGAGTTCGTCCGCCCCGATACCCTTGGCAATGAAATCATCCGCCCCCATATCCAGGCCGCGGATCTTCTCCGAAGTCCTGGTTTCAGAACTGATCATCAGAATGGGGATGCCGCGGGTGTCGTGGTGTTTTCTGAGAATGCGACTTACATCGAATCCATGCATCCCGGGCATTTCCTTGTCCAAAAGGATCAGGTCCGGCAGAAGCTCCATGGCCAGTCGGGCACCGATGGCGCCGTCGGCAGCGGTGATCACCCCATACCCCTTCTTCTCCAGCAACCGCTTGAGATACAAACAGGTCGGCGGTGAGTCATCCACGACCAGGATTGTGCGGTCCTTGGGGTCGGTCATTCCGGGATCCTTCTATGGCTCTGAAGGCAACCAATTCTCTGGGCAAATAAATCCTGCCGGCTAGGCAACATACCTATCCGGTCATCATCCCTGTTATCGGTTGGAAATTGATATTCCTGAAGGAAATCTAGGAAGGATCGTCTATCAAGAGAGCAATATGTTTTTCCAGGTTCGCGGCGCCTTCAGACTCGATGTTGGTGAAAAATACCGCGACCTCGTATTCGTCGCAGTCCTCGACCTCGGTTTCAGGCCGAACCCGCACGACCAGGCCTTCGCAGGGAACCGGAGCCATGTCCACTTTGCCGGATCCATCAACCCCGGGAACGGTCACTTCCATCACCATCGCCAACTTGGTCATCGGTTCGATGAAATGGCCGGATTTGAAATAAACACCGGAAGAACTGATGTTGATGGTTTCAAGGGTCGCGGTCTCCAGGGAACCGTCTTCCCGAGGCACCTTTACTTCGAGTTTGAGGTTGGCATTGATCCTTTCGGATTTACGCCGATCAATCTGTTGGTCCGTCATCCGTGATGCTCCTTAATTCAAAGGCGCTTTCCCTCATCCCGAAACCAAATTCATGAACTCGATCAAGAGTCGATGGAGAGCCTACCAGCCGGCATTGCATCACACAAGAAACAATGCCGGCTCTCTGGCTCGCTACTTCTTCTTGTGCCGGTTCTTACGCAACCGCTTCTTGCGTTTGTGAGTCGCAATCTTCTTGCGTTTGCGTTTACGCCCGTTCGGCATCTCTACCAACCTTTCAAGATGAAGATCATACAAATACGCACGAGGGAGTCAGAGGTCCCCGTGACGCTCAAAGGATTGCATAAGATAGGCAATCAAGGGATTCTGGACAACCCGGAACTTCTTCCAGGTCAATCTTTATTGTTCAGCCTGCCTTTGAGTTCGTTGGAGGATTTGAAATAGGGAACTCTTTTGGCGGGCACATTAACGGCTGCTCCCGTACGAGGGTTGCGAGCCAGACGGGCCCGACGGGTCTTCACTTTGAAGCTTCCGAAACCCCGAAGTTCCACCTTGTCGCCGCTAACCAGGGCCTGACCGATGTTTTCCATGATCAAGTTGACGATGAGTCCGGTGTCCTTCTTGCTGACACCTGTTTCCTGGGAGATGATTTCGACGAGTTCGGCTTTGGTCATTCCTTGCTCCCTGATTCGCTACCATTGCCCGCGGGGTGGTCGCAGTTGTTCTACCTTGTTTGTTTCTTGCGGGTTAACAATAGAATAAATATCATATTTCTTAGCTTAATCCAAGAAAAAAATGTTCCCCACCTTCTGCCGCGTGACAACCTGCAGGACACTACAACACGGAGACCGTAGGTCATGCGGCTATCAAGCCCGGACAGCGCAGAGAACATTTACACCGGGTTTGCAACCGGCGTGCCATTTTATTCAGGAGATGACAGCCAAAGGAACTCTCACAACGTAAGGCAGGTAACTACTTGCCACCCAGGCACTTATATAAATTGAATCAGGTAATTGCAAGAAGGAAAAATGGGCCACTCCGAGTCACGTGGGCCCCTGCAAGGGTGCAATCGGAAACAACCGGCCCCTACCGGAAGGCAAAATGCATCAGCGGGATGTGCCGGCCGGCAACTACCCCAGTGAGGAAAACAGCTCCCCATGCGCGTCTTTGAATTGGCAACCCCGGCGGGCCATGACGATTCCGGCGGTGCTCCGCGCCCGATCAACCGCGTACAGCGGACCACCTTCCTGACCACCCCACTTGAAGTTGCCCACGAATTTGGGGGGCATGCCGCCCCCGAAAATGTTGCTGGCGAAGCCCACACAAGTACCTGTATTGAACAGGGTGCCGATGGCTGTCTTGGCGTGATCCCCCATCATCAAACCAACAAAACGACTTCCCGTCGACACAGTCCCGGCCCCCAGGTCGGCCCTGATATCCCCGTAGTTGTTCTTCAGATCACTGCAGGTGGTCATGGCGCCCAGATTGATCCAGGAGCCCAGCACCGCGTGCCCGATAAAACCCTCGTGCTGTTTGTTGGCGAAATCACCAAAGGTGCTTTCCCCTATTTCACCCGCCAGCCGATTGACGATTCCGAAGGAGGATTCCCCATGAATCCGAGCGCCCGGCTTCACCAGGGAACCTGGACCGATATAAAGGGGCCCCTCCAGAAAACAGTGGGGCATGACCCGCACCTTGCGGTCCAGAATAACCGGCCCCTGGGTCGTATCGATGGCCGTGCCGGGAGCCAGGTCCACCCCTTCGCCACAGAAAACCAGGTCCGGGACGTCCACGGCAAGCCGGGAAATTTCCTCATGGGAAAGGCGGACTGAAAGTTTTTCGAGGGTGGTCGGTTTGGCCCAATCTGGGGAGGGTAGATCGGGGCCGGGAAAAATGCCGAAGGGTTCCCGACTGAATGACATCCCACCCTGCACGAAATCGAGGTCTCCGGTCAGGGCTTCTTTGGTGAAACCGACTATGTTCCAGATCCACGAGGGGCCAGCTTCCTGGAGCATTGCCAACTCGTCGAGTTGGGCGATCAGATCCTGGGGATGATCAGAGGTCTCGTCGGGAAAGAGATCAGGTCCCATCCAGGTTGGAGGTGTCCGGGCAGGGTCCGTCCAGACACCCTGGTCCGCGTTGTCCTTTTCCCAGGATTCCCAGGCTTCAGCAACCTTCACGGCTACATCGACACTCACAACCGCGGCGATAAGTTCCTGTCCGTCGCGCCAGATGAACTCCGGATATTCCCGCGCCAGCTCGAACAGACTCTGGATCAGGGAAAAATCAGGAGCCAGCATTCCATTGAGAAACAGGAATCTGACATCTTCCCCACCGAACGAGGCGATGGATGCAGCTCCCCATTTCCACCCGGAAGCCCTATTCAGGTTCCGCAGCATGCCGCGGCCCAGCAAGACTCCCCCACTTACGCTGGAGCACAGACCCACCCTTTCACGCGTATTGAACAGTCCGCAACGCAGTTCAAAAACAGGAACGCTCCACGACAAAGGACGCATCCGCGCCAGGTTTTGATCCTCGAAAATGACCGGTACAATTTTCACTTTGTTCTCCTGCTCAATCCAGATAACCGGGGGGAACGGTTTGCCAGGCGCCTGAATCCAGGCTCTGCCTAACCTGGCCCACATCCTCGCGCACGGAACGATAAACCAGCCAGCGGCCGGCCAGCGAAAGGGCAGCCGTGTCCCCCTTCAACAGGGTGGACAAAAAATCCTGCTTTTCAGGAAGATGCCACAAACCCGTTTGGGTGTCTTCGGGAATCTCGGCCAGACGACGGGCGGCGGCAACCGCCTCCCATAATCCACCAATTTCGTCGGTCAGGCCGTTGGCCACAGCTTGCCTCCCCGTCCAAACACGACCCTGGCCGAGGGATTCCACTTTTTCGACGGTCATGTTCCGGTGTTCGGCAACACCTTCGACCCACACGTGGAAGCTGGCGTTGTGCCTTTCATCGAAACTCTGGAATTCCTCGTCGGTGAAGCCCCGGTCCTGGCCCATGAAACGGGCATTCGGTCCCCGCGTGACATGGCTGAATTCCAGGCCCAGCTTGTCGTACAATTCGCTCATGTCGAATTTGGCGGAGATCGAACCGATGGAACCGGTGACGGTCATGTTGTCGGCAACGATCCAATCGGAACGGTAAGCCATCATGTAGCCACCCGAAGCGGCCACATCAACCATCGAAACCACGACGGGTTTTTCCCGGCTGACCACTTCGACCACGTGTCCCATGAGATCCGAGGCCAACGACTCGCCACCGCCACTATCGATGCGCAACACGATGGCCGCCACGTTCTCGTCCTCAAGGGCGCGCTTCAGTTCAGCGTTGATACTCTCGTGTCCCATCATCATGCCGAGCAACGGATTCACCCCGTTGGTCCGCCCCCCGATATTGCCCTGGGCATGGATCACGGCGATCTTCTTTTTCCCGCCCAGATCAAGGTCTTCCGGATCTTCCTTGGCATAACGCGAGCCCGTAACCATGCGCGGCGTCTTGTCTTTTTCCTGTTGGAAACGCCCTGACAGTTCGTCCCAATACATAACCCCATCGACAATTCCGACGGAGAGGGCTTCGGAAGCCAGGAATTCAGCCCGGGTCATGATGGCATCAAGCCCTTCGGCATCAATACCACGGTCTTCGGTCAGGGCCTCAAGATAGAGATCCATATACTCGTCGAGCATCCATTCCTTGTTGGCGATGGCCTCTGGTGTCAGATCGTCCCGGGTAACGATCTGAGCCGCTGATTTGTAATCCTTGATGGCGCTGACATAGGGCTCGACCCCCAACTTCTTCAAAGCCTTTTTGACATGGGGATGACTGGCGTCCAGCCCGATGATGGTTATATAGGCCGACGGAGGACAGAAAAACGAATCGCAGGCCGCGGCGGTGTACAACACGTTCAAATCAATATAATCGGCAAAGGCAAGAACGGTTTTGCCGGAGGCTTGCACCCTTGCTATGCCCCTGCGTATCTCTTCCAGTTTTCCACGGCCCGCGTTGTTTGAGGCCGACAACTGAAAGACGACTCCATCGATTCGCTTGTCGTTTGCGGCCATATCGAGGTTTGTAAGGACCGATTGCAGGGTCTGTGTGTCACCTCCGGTCAGAGGCCCCAAGGGTCCCGAGGGTGGATCGTACTCGGGAAGCGATCCGTAGAGGTCGATGTGAAGCCAGCTGTGATCCTGGATCTTTGTTTTCGAATCCATCTTGTTGGCGACAAGTCCGATGACAATTCCGAAAACAAGGATGAGGGCCAGGATGGCAGCACCGAGGGAAATCAAAAAGACTCTCATGACAACCTCCGAGGAACTGCGGGCCGAATGGCAGATTTGAAGCAAGGACGGGAGAATATAGCGACACATTGGACCAATTGACACCGGGACTCAAGCTTTGTTTTACAAAACTGGATCTGTTTAATCTATTTCCTTCCAGCAAGTTCCACTCCTTCTGGATTGGGTCACTCTCCCAGAAAGGAACATTCCAGGTTTTTTGCAGTTGTGATCCTTCATTTTTTAATGATCTGGGTTTTCAATTTTTCCTTGTCCCACTTTTTGCCTAGGATCTCGAATCAGTTACCTGTTATTTTTCAAACGGTTACAGTTATTCAAAAATGATACAGTTTTCATTTTCAAAAACGGGTGACAAATTTTTAACATACCAAATTTATCCACTTTATTCATTTCTTGCCGACCGGGTCAGGATACTCAAAGTTTCGATTTGAATTTACAGTTAATTCGTAGGGTTTTTAAACGGTGTCGTCGCAACGGCCCCAAACAACCGGGAAACCGGTGGGAGCTTCAAAATGAAAATCAACACGACAATCAAGGTGCTGCTGGTGGTGCTGATCCTGACGGGTCTGGCCGTTACGGCCCTGGCTGAGGACGATGTCACAAAAGAGGTCAAAAAAGAGACCAAGAAGATGAGCGGCAAGGAACTTTTTGTCGCCCACTGCAAGGTATGTCACATGGAAGACGCCGATGCGGGCGAATACACCCCCATTTCCCTGATCATGGATCAGTGGGACGAGTTTTACGACGAGACTTTCGTCGAGACCCACAAGGAAGTGGCCTGCCCCAAGGAAAAGGACAAGATGGTCACAGACATGATCGACAAGGACATGATCAAGAAACTGCGCAAGTTCTGCGTGGACCATGCTGCTGACAGCGAACAGCCCATGACCTGCGGCTAGGATTCAGCGGTCGCCACAAGCGGCCCCACCCGGGTTCGGAAATATCTCAGGACCCCCCACCCCATGGCGAAAGCCTGTTTCAACCCCGGAGGGGCGGAAATGAATAAGACGTTGATAACTCTTCTGACCTTGATCGCGGTGCTAGCCATCACGACCGGCGCCATGGCCGAGCAGGACACGGATGCCAAGCTCAAGGCCCTGGAGAAACGTTTGCAGAAGTTGGAGCTCAAATCCAACAAGAGCAAGATCCTGTGGTCGGGCGATCTGCGGATCGAAGCCCACAGCATCGCAGGTGAAACCGCGGCGTATTATAACGGGATGGAACTACAAAGCGTCATGGTAAACACCATGTTCTACAATGATGCCACCCGTGACCCCGCCAACCCCGGGGGGGGACTTCCCTTAGGCCCAAACGGGTTCGATTACGACATGGTCAATGAATATATCGGGAACAACCCGGCCAATTACATGATGTGGATGAATAGCCTGAATTTCAGCGACATCCCTGACTTCATCGAACCAATGATGCTGGACATGGCAGTGGCATACGGCATGGATCCGGCGACTATGACCCCCGATGACTGGGCCAACCTACAGGCCGGGGCATTGGATATGATGATGCAGGAAGGAGGCCTGATCCCAGCGCAAAAGACTGATAACGACCTCCTATACACGACCCGCCTGCGCCTGAACATGGATGCCAAAGTGGCCAAGAACGTAAAATTTTCAGGTCGTCTGAGTATGTACAAACCATGGGGCGCCAGCACTCAGGTCGGTGTTTTCAACGGCCAGGCCAACACCATGGCCATGGATGCCAACGAATCCGGTGTTCCAGGCAGTACGACCCTTAAGGTCGAGCGTGCTTACTTCGACTGGAGCAAAATCGGTGGGCAGCCCCTCTATCTGAGCCTGGGACGGCGTCCAAGTACCGGCGGTCCGCCGATGCACTATCGTCACGACGAAAGCAGAGCAGGAACCCCCATGGGCACTGTCATCGACTTCCAGTTTGATGGCGCCACCTTCGGTTGGAACCCTGGTGAAAAGACAACCATCCGCGCATGCTACGGCCTGGGATACGAGAGCCAGTATGGCAACGGTACTCTCGGCCAGGCTCCAGACTCGATCCTGAAAGACGCCTCCTTCTTCGGCTTCAATATCGACGCCTGGAATACCGAGGATATGCAGATCCAGACAACCATTGCCCGCGCATTCAATATCACCGACGGTTTCAACGGATACGTGATCATGCCTAACAATCCGGTCACCGGCGCTTCCATGCCCGGCCCAATAGTTACCCGCTTCTCCCCCTCGCAGAACCTTGGTGATTTCGACCTCGCCAGCGTGTTGTTGGCCCGCCGAGACGGCCCGATCGACTGGTTTGTCACCGGCAGTTGGTCCAAGAGTCGCCCCATTGAAGGTGTGACCACGCCCTTCGGCGGCATGTTCGCCGATCCGTTTGCCCCCGTAGAAGAGCAGACCGGCTCCATGTACTACGTCGGTGCCCGTTTCAACTTCAACGAGGATAAGACCAAGTTGGGTTTGGAATGGAATAACGGGTCCCAATATTGGTTCAACTTCGCGCCAAGCCAGGATGACCTAATTGCACCTAAAACCAGCACCCGAGGCACGGTTTGGGAAGGTTACGTCACCCACCGCATTAACCGGAAATTCGTCGTGAAACTGGCCTACATAACCTACGATTACGACTACTCCGGCTCAGGTTGGCACCTGGGCAAACCCAAGGATCTGGACAGCCAACCGGTTCTGGGCTTCCCCACATACAAGGAAGCCAATAAGATCTCACTCGGCTTCAGCGCCAGGTTCTAGAAGGAGTTTTGCATGAAGATCGCAGCGACCATCACGATGTCGCTGGTGATTGTTGTCCTGGCGGCCGGGGATTCCTCGGCCGCCAGACGTACCTACTCTCACCAGGACGACTACTTCGAACACTACGAAGGCACGGCCACCTGCCTGGAATGCCACGAGGAGGAAGCCGAGTCCTTCTTCCACAGCCAACATTACCAGTGGCGGGGGCAGTCCCCCAACATCGTCAACGCCGATGGCGAGATGCTCGGCAAGATGAACACGATGAACGACTTCTGCACCAATCCTCTGGCCAGCTGGATCGGTGACGCCGTGAACACGGATGGCAAGGTCATCGCGCAGGGATGTTCGTTGTGCCACGCGGGCCTGGGCAAGATACCGTCACCGGTATTGAGCAGGGAGCAGCTCGAGAACATCGACTGCCTGATTTGCCACGCATCGGGCTACCGCCGCGACCTCTACAAGGACGAAAACGGTGAGTGGGAATGGCGCCCCATCCTCTGGAAGAACCAGGTGGGCCTGGATTCGGTTTCCAAACGCATCACCATGCCCGAACGCAAAATGTGCCTGCGTTGTCACGCGGGCGCCGGCGGCGGCCAGAACTACAAGCGTGGCGACATCGAATATGAACTGGTCGATTGTTCCCCGGATTTCGATGTTCACATGGCCACTGATGGCAACGACATGCATTGTGTGGATTGTCACGCGGGCGATGATCACCGGGTCCGTGGCCGCGGATCGGATCTTTCAGGAACCGACAGCCCGGACAACCCTCTGTTCTGCACAAGTTGCCATGAAGAAAAGCCCCATGGCATACTGGCACTGGACCATCATACTGACCGACTCAACTGCACTGTCTGTCACATCACGGAATTCGCCAAAAAGGACCCGACGGACATGAAGCGGGACTGGTCCACGCCCCTGCACCACGAGATTGCCAACAAATTCACCGCCACCATCACCTTTGGCGAGAATGTCGTTCCGGTCTACGCGTGGTTCAACGGCGATACCCGCCTGATGAAAATGGGTGACAAGGTGGAATACGATGAAGACGGCACCGTGACAATCATGGCGCCTCAGGGCGACCGGAAGGACAAGAAGGCCAAGATCCACGCCTTCAAGCTCCATGAAGGGATCCTGCCTGTTCTCAAGGACAAGGGTTGGTTGATTCCCATCGCGGTGGATGAATTCTTCATCGACGGGGACATCGAAAAGGGTGTCAGTGAGGGAGCTGCGGCTGCTTACGACATCCACGACCCGGATTACGAGTGGGTTAAATCCAAGCGGTACATGGGCATCTTCCACGAGGTCCGGCCTGCGGACAAGGCCCTGCAGTGTCTGGACTGTCACAGTGAGGGCGGTCGCATGGATTGGCAGGCCCTCGGTTACAAGAAGGACCCCCTGCTCGACGCCATGGATTAGATCAGGGTTGTTTGACAAGAGGTGATTGGATAACCGGGGAGTTCAAACCTCCCCGGTTTTTTTAAATGAAGCCCTGAATCAAGCGGCCCTATGCCACCAACCCCAGAGAATGAATCCGAGGAAACGCTTGATCGGTTCCAGCGTGGAATACATGACCGGCACCACCACGAGTGTCAGGAAGGTCGCCACGGTCAGACCCCAGATAACCGCGACACCCATCGGCCCCCACCACTGGCTCGATTCGCCGCCGACAACGAGCATTCTGCTGAAATTCCCGCTGAACACGGCGCCGAAGTTGATCGCCAAGCCCGTCGTCAGCGGGATCAAACCAAGGATCGTGGTCACCGCGGTCAGGATCACCGGACGGAACCTGGTCATGCCGGCATGGATAATGGCCTCGGTCTTTTCCATACCGCGCTCCCGCAGCTGGATGATGTAGGTCAACAAAACGATCGCGTTGTTCACCACGATCCCCGCAAGGGAAATGACCCCCACGCCCGTCATGATGATCCCGAAGGGAGTGCGGGTAATCATCAGCCCCGCCAAAACCCCGATGAGTGACAGGACCACGCTGGACAGGATGACCACAGGCACGGTCACCGAACTGAACTGACTGACCAGAACCACGAAAATGAGCATGATGCCTATCATGAAGGCGTTTTTGATAAAATCGGACGCTTCCTTCTGGTCCTCGCTTTCCCCGGTGTATTCCATGGAATAAGCGGGGGGCAATATGTAATCCGCGAGGTTTTCCTGTACCTGTGCGAGCAGGGCGTTTCCGTTGAAACCGCCAGCCGCTTCGGCGCTGACGGTCACCACACGTCTGGCGTCGATCCTGGTAACGGCCGCCAAACCGGTGCCGAATTCGGTGCGGGCAAATGCCGAGATCGGTATGGTTTTGCCCTCATAAAAGACGGTGGCATTTTCCACGTCCTCGACTTTGCCCCGGAAGGGTTGCAAATACCTCACAATGATGT
This sequence comes from Candidatus Krumholzibacteriia bacterium, assembly GCA_023270185.1. Lineage (GTDB taxonomy): Bacteria > Krumholzibacteriota > Krumholzibacteriia > LZORAL124-64-63 > LZORAL124-64-63 > JAGLCY01. The sequence goes on from JAGLCY010000071.1 coordinate 19,346, forward strand.
CGTACTCGTCTTCACCCACTCGAAATTTGGAAACTTCGGTGCCGTGCAGCGCTGTTCGAATGGTTCCCGCAATGTCGAAGGTCCGCAAGCCGTAACGGCCCGCCTTTTCGACATCGGGAATAACGCGCAATTCAGGCAAAGAGCGGTCGTAGTTGTCGGTGATGTCAACCAGGCCGGGAATGTTGCGCAGGCGATCCTGGATCTCGGCCGCGATCTCGCCCAGGACGTTGAAGTCGTCCCCGGTAATTTCGATGTTTACGGGCGCACCGGTTGGTGGTCCCTCCTCCATCTTCTGAACCGTGAGCCGGGCACCGGTAAACCCGGACAGACGCTCACGCAACTGATCCAGAGACACTTGCGATGACTGACTCCGATCGACCATGTCAACAAATTCGATGGTAACAGATCCTTGGTGCGAAGGCAGAGACCCGCCGGAGCCCTGTTGGTCGATGGGTGTTCCCACCGAAGTGGTGTAGGCTTTCAAATCGGGCAACCCAGCCACCTGCTGTTCCACGATTTTTGCATAGTGGTCGGTCATTTCGATGCGCGTTCCACTGGGGGCATCGATATTGACGTTGGCAAATTTGGGCTCGGTGTCGGGAAAAAGTTCCACTCCGGCGCTGAAAAATTTGAACAGAATAACAACAGCTACAAGCACAAGATTCATGCCCATGATGACAGGGAATCTGTGGGACAGGGACCACTTGAGTGTTGGATAGTAAGTCCGTTGCCCCAAAGCGATCAACTTGTCCCCAAGAAGCATTTTCTCCCCCTCGGCGCGGGGAACACCCATAAAACGGGAACACAGGACCGGGTTGAAGATGATAGCCACAAGGAGCGAGGACGACAGGGTGATCACCAACGTGATGGGGAGGTATTTCATGAACTCACCCATGACACCCGGCCAAAGCACCATTGGGCCAAAGGCGCAAATGGTAGTCAGGGTGGAGGCGATGACGGCTCCGGCTACCCGCGCCGTCCCTATCCTGGCCGCCTCGTCCGATGATTTCCCTTTGCCCCGATGGCGATAAATGTTCTCCACGATCACGATGGCGTTGTCCACCAGCATACCGAGAGCCAGAATGAGGCTGAACAACACAACCATGTTCAGGGTGATTCCGAGGGCAGACAGCACGATGAAGCTGATCAACATTGAAAACGGAATGGCGATGCCCACGAAAATCGCGTTGCGAACACCAAAAAAGGCCAGCAACACAACCACCACCAGGATCAGGCCGCTGAGAATATTGTTCTCCAGCTCCGAAACCATCCTCTTGATTTCCACCGACTGGTCAGCAACGATGCCGATCTCCACCCCGGCCGGAAAAGTGGGTTTGAGCCGCTCGATCGTCTCCTGAACATCCTCGGCGATCTCAATGATGTTTTCACCGCTGCGCTTTTTCACATCCAGCGTCACGGCGTCACGTCCACCGACGCGGCTGATCGTTTCACGGTCCTTCACTCCGAAACTCACCGTGGCTACGTCCCGCACGTAAACCGGCGGATCAATGCCGGGGTTGACGACGAAATCGAGGATTTCTTCGACGTTTTCAACCTCGCCAGGGACCCGAACCTGGTAATCGTAGACACCCAGGGAGAGTTTTCCGCCTGGAATGGTCAAGTTCTGAAGGGCCACCGCATCCTGGACATCAAGCAGAGCCAGGTCGTAGTAGGCAAGCTTTTCGGGATCCACATCCACCTGGACCTCGTTTTCAATGCCTCCCACCAGATCGACACCGAGAACACCCTTGATCTGTTCCAACTCCTCCTGCAGGTCCTCTCCCAATTTTTTCAGGAGGAACAGATCGATGTCACCGGCAAGATTGACCTGCATGACAGGAAACAGGTCGGAAGCACTGATCTCCTGGACGACGAGATCGTTGCGGGGATCGGTGGGCAGATCGGGCTTGGCCAGTTCCACACGGTCACGGACCGATTGCAGGGCATCGCTCATGTCCACCTTGGACTCGAATTCCATGGTGATGACCGACATGCCGTAGGAGGATGAACTGGTCATCTCCTTCAGGTCCTCCACGCCCTTAATTTGTTGTTCCAACTTCCGGGTAACCAGGTTCTCCATGTCCTCGGGGCTGGTGCCGGCATAAGGCGCCATGACCATGACATAGGGAATCTTGACGTCGGGTGAGGACTCCCTCGGCAAGCCCAGATACGACCTCAAACCCATCAGCAGGATGATGAACATGAAGGCGAATATCATGGGATACCGGCGGATGGCTCCGTTGGTGATCTTCATTGCGCGGCCTCCACGCTGCCGTCGGACAGGGCGCTGTCAGGATCCTGGATCCTGGCGCCGGCCTGCGTTCCCGCCACGTTGGCCGGATCGCCCGGCATTGTGCCGTCCGCGGCCGTGGAGGTTTCCGTCACATGGACAAGGCTGCCGTCCCGCAGATCACGATGTCCCCTGACAACAAGTTGCTCGCCCGGCGCCAAACCTTCGAGGACAACAACCATGAGTCCCTGGTCAGCCCCCAGTTCCAGACGGCGGAGGATCGCCCGGTCATTCTGGACAATAAAGGCAGTGGAACCGATCCTGCCGGGCAGAACGGCGTCGCGCGGAATGGCCACCACATTGGACACCAGATTCTTACCCAGACGGGCCCGGCCTATCACCCCACTGTGGTATTTCAGATCAGGATTTGGAATCTCGATTTCGACCTTGAACTTTCCGGTCATCCTATCCGCTTCGAATCCAACCCAGGAAACCGTCCCCGCGGCAGTTCCCCTTGTTTCTCCCAATCGGATCGTTGCGCTTTCTCCAACCGTGACCCACTGGACCTGGGTATCCGTGAGGTAGGCCTCCACCTTCAGGGTGTAGGGATCAAGGATCCGAACCACCCGCTGACCGGGATTGACCAGTTGGCCGAGTTCCACATAGCGATCCACAACGACGCCGTCGAAGGGCGCCCTGATCCCCGCGCGGTCATACCGCTCCTGAAGGACACCCACCATGGATTTAGCCTGGGAATAGCTGCTTTCCGCGGTCAACAACTCGATCCTGCTCACCTTGCCCGCCTCATGAAGTTGGCGAACCTTGTCCACGTTGTAGGACTGCATGGCCAGGGCGGCCTGGGCAGCCTCCAGTTCGGCCTTGAGGATGTCCCGTTCCAGTTCCAGAATGATTTTCCCCTTGGCCACGGCCTCACCCTTGCCAACGGGAATGGCGACAACCGGGCCACTTTCCTGGGCGCTGAGATCGGTCCCGCGAACAGGCGCGACGGGGCCGGAAATTTCGAAAAATTCGGCCACTGATTCTTCGCCCAGAATCAGGACCCTGACATTGCGTGGGACTTCCGTCAAAGAATCGGCTGAATCCTTTTTGCCACACCCGGTCAACAACATACTGGCGGCAACCGCGCCGACAAGCGTCAATTTGGACAGTATATTCATCAACTCGCATTTCATCGGGATACCTCCGCAACCAGACCGGGAATACTGTTCAAGGGTACAAGGGGGCTGAATCCGACTGCTCTTTTAAGGGATGATGTCAACACAAGGACTTCGTAACGGGCGTCGATGACGTTGCTTCGCGCCTCGGCCCGGTTGGATTCGGAAACAAGGACGTCCAGGTAATTGATCTTGCCCATTTGCAACATCAGGAGACTTTCATCCAGGACCTCTTCGCTGCGGTCCTGATTAAGGATCACCGCATCGAGCACCTGCCTGGCCATGCGAAGGTTGGCCAGGATCTCCAGCACTTCCACCTGGACATCTCGACGGCGTCCGGTCAGCTCGGCTTCCGAACGCCGGATGCGACCTTCGGTCTCGGCGACCTTGCCTCGAACCAGCATGCCGTCGAAAATGGGAATGTTCAACGCGACGGACGCGCGCCATGAGTCGTGACCGTTGTCGAACACCGAATCAAAGGTCTTGCCCACGTACCCATAGGAACCATGCATGGTCAGGTAGGGGCGATAGTCGGCAACCTGGGCCTGTTTGTTTTTTTGCAGGATGTCGATGAACAGGGCGGTCGCTTCCAACTCAGGCCTGATCTGCGCCAGTTCCAGGGCGCGGTTTTCATTCAGTGGATCCCTTTCCACCATTTGTTCATTGGCCACCCTCAGGGAGGTCTCCGGGCGCCGCCCCATTAGGGCGTTCAGACGACTGCCCTCATTCCGTAGAGTGGCCTTGGCGATGCTCAACTGGGGTTGGATGTTCGCCAGCGTGACCGCGGCCTGAAGTGTGTCCAGCCGCGTGGACATGCCCAGTTCGTAACGCATCTTCATGATCTCGAGGAGTTCGGTTTGGTTGGTCAACTCAGCTTCCACGGCCTGGATCTTTTCCGCGGCCCTGATGATGCTGTAGTAGGCCCCCACGGCGCTTTCGGCGGTGGCTTGTTCAACAGCCGTGACGGAAAGCACCTGCTGGTCGATCGCCAGGCGGGCCGCTCCCGTGGCGCCGATGATCTGGACCGGATTGATCTTCCAGTTCATATCCACGCTGCCCTTGATAAAGGTCTGGGCAGGAATTTCGTCGGCGGCGGGAATGAACGATCCAAAACCATCCAGCCAATCATGAAACCAGGGCGGGCTTCCCGGTGGCGGGGCCATACCGCCACCGCCGCCCCCGAAAGTGGAATCGAGCGCGAAGCTTGGATCCCGACCGCGGGACCAGTCGCCAATGAGATCAAGGGTCGGCAACCCTGTCGACATGGCCTGTTTCTTCAACCCCTGGAGTTCATCCGCGCGCAAACGCTCGGCCTGAAGCCGGTCGTTGTTTCTCAGCGCCTCCTCCACACAGCCGAAGACATCCAGCACGGAGCTGTCACCGGGTCTGGCTTCGATCACCGGACCGAGGGGTTCGGCTCGCTTGAAGACCGGTGTGGGATCCGACAGGTCGGCATCCTGCGCCAAGCTGAAGCTGAGCGGGATAAAACAACCGACCAGCAGAAGGGTCAGAGCCATGCCGTTTTTGAGGGAAAGAAGGGACTTCATCATGTCACTTCGCATCCTTTGTGGGCTGGAGGGGAAATTCACAGAGTGATCCGAGGCTGGCAAGATCCTCTTCGGTACGAGGGGAACGGGCCACAGCATCCGCCAGAATTGCGTCCCCCGCCTCATCGAGCAGGTTCAGCACGTCTTTCCATTCGATTCCGGGCTGGAGTCCAGTGCAGATATGGGTGGCAAGGCCATGGGTAAAAAGACTCATCTTGCGCAACAGGATGATTCTCTCCACAGGCTTCAGTTGTTCAAGATCCGGAAGCACGGCCATTCGTTCAAGGAGTTCCTTCATGAACCCGGGTCCGGCAACACACTCGTCATTGGCCTGAAGGAACAAAGCGCCGTACAAAAGCGGATGCTTGCGCGCGAACTCGAGGACCCCCACCCCCATATTCAGAAACGGGTTGTCGGTGGGATTTTCAAGGGTCGACTCCAGGAGGAGTTCAACCGCGGCCATCTTCACAGCCATTACGAGATCATCCATATTGGCAAAATTGCTGTAGACCGGCGCCGTGCTGGCTCCCATCTCTTCAGCCACGCGTCGAGCGCTGAGGTTTTCCACCCCTCCCTTGTCCATCACCGCCAATCCGGCTTTGACCACGTCCGCCCTTGAGAAAATAGTTTTACGCACCATGTCGGGCCTTTCTTGGAATTGCATAAACGGAGATATGTATTACGGGTGTTATATAACATTTGTTTCAAAATTCGACAAGTCTTTATATTTTCATAAAACCAATGGTTTCCAGCACGTTACATCATTTTGTAAAAATTTTTTAGAATTGTAGAACAAAAACAATTCCCAAAAGAGCCAGGAATGTGGCCAACCCTTTGCGGCGCGTGAAAGGCTCTTTCAGGAATATCGAGGCAAAGATCAGGGTGTAGATGGTGCTGGTCTGATTGAGAATCCCCGCGTTGGCAGCCGTCGTATATTTCATGCCACCTATCCAAAGGATCAATGCCAGATAAGAACCCAGAAAAGCCCCCGGCACCGAGAATTTCCAGGCGGCATGGGGCCGAAAAATAGCGAGGCGTTTTTGCCTACCCGGCAACAACAGGGCAACAGGAGCCAGAACGACAAATGATCCGAGTTGACGGACCGTTGTGGCCCACAAAACATCTGATCGTTCCAGAACGGGTTTGGCCAGGATGATCCCGAAAGCCAGCGTGATCATGGATCCCACACCGTACAGCACCCCGATGACAAGGTTGCGACGGTCCATGCCTACCGGGAGCCTGGTTGCCGACGTGACAACGACACCAGCCATGATCAGAACCATTCCCAGGAATTGTTCCCACGACAGCTGTTCGCCGAGCATCAAAAAAGCGAACAGAATGATGAAGGGAGAATACAGGGTGCTGACGATCGCGTTGAGTCCGGCACCCACCCGGTTCAAACACATGTGGAACAGGGTGTCGCTGAACGCGATGGCTATCACACCGCTGGCGATAAGGATCAGATAGTCCTCCAACGGTGCCTGGCCAAGGATGGGCCTGCGCAGTATCACCATGGTCAACGCGAAAAGCAGGCTCGATACGACAACCCGGAACAGGTTCAGGGAAAACGGGGAAACCGTCTCACCGGATTTCCTGAAGAAGATGACAGCAAAGGCCCAGACCAGGGCGCAGGCCAATGCGTATGTTTCTCCCATGGCGACACTCCATGGCCGACGATCGGATCAACCGTCGACTGAATCATCCAGTGGAAAAGACAGAAAAATTCGGCAGCCCCGGCCGGGCTTGGAATCCACGAGCATTCGCCCATTGAGGACACGCAGGCGTTCACGAATACTGAACAGGCCGACCCCCTGGGTGTCACCCGGCTCGGGAATCCGCGATTCTTCCCGGACGACATCGAACCCGTGGCCATCGTCCTCCACCAGAATGGTCAGGAAATGATGGATATAATCCAGACTGACTGTTACTTCATCCGCTTCGGCATGTTTGGTGACATTGGCCAGCAACTCCCGGATGCAATGGTAAACCATGGAGCGAACATCTTCAGGAACGTTCACCCGGTCACCTTCGGTGACAAGCCGACACTTGAGACCCGTTCTTTCGGAGAAATTGCGCACCAACCATTCGAGGGCTTCTTCGAGCCCCATTTCGTAAAGCACCGGCGGGAAGAGTTCGAAAGAAAGGCTGCGGGCGTCCTGCATGGTGCGGTCCACGATGTCCATGACTTCCTGAACGATTTCCAGGGAATTTTCCACCTTGTCGGGATACTTGAGCAGGGTGACTTTGGCCCGAATGCCGAAAAGTTGTTGGGCCAGCCCATCGTGGATCGCCGAAGCGAGTTGTCGCCGCTGCCGATCCTCCACCAGAGTGAGCTGGTGGTTCAACACCCGCAGCCGGCTCTGATATTCCAGCAGCTTGAGACGGTCCCTTTCCTGCCGGGCGTTGTCGGTAACAGGGAAATCGTAATCCCGCGGGGTGTCCTGAGACAGGAACTGCCTCCGCATTTCCCGCATTTTCCGGTGGCACAGGACCCGCTGGGTCACGCCATAACCCAAACCGGCCAGACCGAGCAGGACCAATCCAATCTGAAAAAAGTTCAGGATGAAATCATTCATTACGGAAGGCCCGCTCCCAACGAGCGCGCGGGTCATCGAAGATAATTTGGCCGCTATCGAACTCCTGGCTCAGACCAGG
>JAGLCY010000072.1 GCA_023270185.1 Candidatus Krumholzibacteriia bacterium
GGCAAAATGGCTTCCAGCATAATTTCATGTTGCCACTCATCGCCGAAATCGTAGGTATACAGCGCGGGCAGGGAGTCGGGTTTCATGAACCGGGTGACACGATGCTCCCAGCCGGGAAGGACTTCATCCATCCCGTAGAATCCGCTGTCGTCGGGAATGCCCAATCGAACCCTTATGGCGGTGGCGGGATCGTCGAGGGTGAACTGGTGAAGATGTTTGTCCTCCCATCCCACCACATCCTGGATGGCCACGTGAAGGTCCCAGAAGGAGTAGTGCCCGGGCACCTGGAATCTGCGCCAGATGGGCAGGGGCATGAGAAGGATTTCAACCCGAAACTGCAGGATTCCGGACATCGCCCCGGAACCGGGGAAAGGAATGATGTTGCTGTTGTTGTTGTCGGTCATTTTGTTCCCGCGTGTCGGTCGGTTCAGTTTTTCGGATTGTCGTCGGGGGCCTCGTCCCAGGCCTGTTTGATCATCTTACCCACCATCCAGGTCAGGCCGAGAAAAAACAGGAGCCCGCCTATCATCAGGATCAACCTGCCCGATGCAAAACCTTCTTCGCCGGTCGGACGGGCCGCCTCACGAGCAAGGGAACCGAACCAGACCTGCGCCATCATGCTGGGAAGGGTGGCAAACATCCCCCAAAAGTAGGCCCGAAAAGAAGTGGAGCCTGCCGCCAGTGTGTAGGAGGCCAGCCCGAAGTTCAAGGGTGAAAGCCGGGTCAGGGCGTTGAGTTTCAGGGCCTGTTCCCCCGCCAGTCGATCCACCGCGGCCAATTTCGGCCGGGTTGAGATCATCTGCCTGATCCTTTCGCGTAACAGACCCCGGCCCAACCAGAACATCGCCGATCCCCCGGCCAGGCCGGCGGGAAAGACCAGCGCCATGCCGACCCACGGCCCGAACAGGGCCCCGGCGGATACACCCAGGACCGATACGGGAAAAAACGTGATGGAAAGCAGAACCCAGGCGGCGGCGAACAACAGGTAACCCGTAAATCCGAGACTGCTCACGGTTGATTCGATCTCGGGCCAGTACCGGCCGGCGAATCGTCCCACGATGATCAGGATCACCAGGGCGGCGGCGGGTCCCGCCAGTAGGCGTGGAAGCGAGCGCTTCTCGACCGGATCTGACGGTCCGGTTGGTTGGTCGGGTATGTTCATCATGGGGTGATTCCAACATCAAAAGTCGATCCAGGCAAGGTCATCCTTGCTTTGACATCCCCAAGGGGCGGGTTGACCGGAAAGAGAGCACTCCCTATTGTCATCAAAACAGGGAATCCTGATCCCTGACACTTTGTTTTTTTGCATGGAAGCCAAGTTTCATTTTACGGTCCTCGCTCTTTTCACTTCGCCAAAAGTGTTTTGTACCCCACTTGCGAAGGAAGGGCATGTCATGAGGATTTCGCGAAAAACCCCGATCATTTTCATTCTGGTTGCAACGGGAGCCCTGATTTTCGGATGCACCCCAGACACGGAAATTCTGGGTCCTGAGCCCGGGGCCTACCGATTTTCAGCCACACCGGACATCCTGATGGAAAATTTCGAAAAGGCCTACACGGCCATGGATCTGGAGGAATATGGCAAGTTGTTGCATGAGGACTTCATCTTCAGTTTCCAGGCCTGCGATGTGGAAAAGCTCGGGCTTTCGAAGGATCATTTCACCCGTGAAGACGAACTGATCACAGCTTCGCATATGTTCGGGCGGAAGCCTTACGTCAAATCAAACGGTTCGGTTATTGACCCCATTCTTGAGATCGACTTTCTGCGGTTCGAGTTGGCTGAGGATTGGGTGCCCATGGATGATCCGGATAGGCCCGGGTTGCTTAAAGGCATCTTCCATGTCGATATCTTCTTGGATCGCGGGGAAGCGGGAAGTCTGTCCATTCGCGGGACATGTGTGTTTTTCGTGGTCGGAAGTGAGAGGGTTGGATTTCGGTTGATTGGATGGGTGGATCGGACTGGTGGGTGTTAAGGGCAATCTGTCTTGGCCGGCAAAAAGAAAGAATCCGCCTCCTCGAGGGGGCGGATTCTTAAAATATATTGTTGGTGGAGCCAAGGGGGATCGAACCCCTGACCTCGTGACTGCCAGTCACGCGCTCTCCCAGCTGAGCTATGGCCCCACCCAATTCCGTAGAGCCGGAAATATAGCAATTGGCTCCATCATGTCAAACTTTTCCCCGCCTTGACATTCCTGCGCGGCATGGCTAACATCTCCGCTGGAACAACCGCAAACCCAACTTTCGACCGGGTTTGTAGCTTCCCCCCTTCCTGTGCCGGAGTGGTGGAATTGGTAGACGCGCTGGACTCAAAATCCAGTGTTCCTTTGGAACGTGTGGGTTCAAGTCCCACCTCCGGCACCATTTTCTTTTTCCTACGATAGTACCGGGGCTGGGAATTTGGTGGCTGTTTTGGGGGCGCCAGCCTACGCCATCCTGGCTTCGGCCAGCTCGAGCTCCGGTCCCTCCGCCATCCATGGCTACGGAACCTCCACACGCCCCAAAACAGCCACCAAACTCCCAACCCAGAACCATCCCAGAAAAAAACCCCGCAGCTCAGAACTGCGAGGTGGGTTTGGGGAGTCGTCCCGCGTTTCTTTTGGCGGTGCGGGGAAGGGCGTTGGGGGTTGGTTTTCGGGCGTGTGGAGGGTGCGGAGCCATGGATGGCGGAGCCCCCGGAACCCGAGGTCTCGAGGGCATGGATGCCCGAGAGGCCGCCCCGAAAACCAACCCCCAATGCCCTTCCCCCTCAGGGCCAAAAAAAATGAGGGACGACTCTCCAGCCGTCCCTCCCTTGCTCACCCATCCGACAGGCCAGGAGCCGAAGCCCCTAACATCCTTATCGGGCGGACATGTATGGATAAGGATATTTCCGCGGCGGGTCAAACGTTTCCTTCACCGTCCGCGGGCTCACCCAACGGATCAGGTTGAGGTAACTGCCTGCCTTGTCATTCGTACCCGAGGCCCGACTGCCGCCGAAGGGCTGCTGCCCGACAACGGCGCCGGTGGGCTTGTCGTTGATGTAGAAGTTCCCCGCTGTGCCCTCGAGTTCGGCCTTCATCATGATCAGGGCCTCGCGGTCCTGGCCAAAGATGGCCCCGGTAAGGGCATAGGCCGACGACTTGTCGCACAGCCGCAGGGTCTTCAGCAGATCCTTCTCCTTATAGACGTGGATCGTCAGCACCGGGCCGAAGATCTCCTCCACCATGGACTCGTACATGGGATCCTCAGCCAGGATCACGGTGGGCTCGATGAAGAATCCTTCGGAATCGTCACATTTCCCACCAGCAATGATTCTGGCCTTGCCCTTGGCTGCCTTGCTGCGCGCGCGGGTGATGTAACCATTGATGTTGTCGAAAGCGCCCTGGTCGATCACGGCCCCCATGAAGGTCCGGAAATCGGTCACGTCACCCATGGTGATAGACGCGACATCAGCCAGCAGCTTTTTGCGAACCTCTTTCCAGAGATTTTCCGGGATGTAGGCCCTGCTGGCGGCGCTGCACTTCTGTCCCTGGTACTCGAAGGAACCACGCACCAGGGCCGTCACCAAGGCATCCACGTCGCTGCTGGGGTGGGCGAACACGAAGTCCTTCCCACCGGTCTCCCCCACGATCCGCGGGTAACAGCCGTAATTGTGGATGTTGTTGCCGATCTGCTTCCACATACCCTGGAAAACAGCGGTGCTGCCGGTGAAGTGAATCCCGGCCAGGTCCGGGCTGGCCATGATCGGGTTACCAATCTGGCCGCCGCTGCCGGGCACGAAATTGATCACACCGTCGGGCATGCCGGCTTCCTTGAAAATCTCCATGAGGTAATGGCCGGAAAACACTGAACTGGATGCGGGTTTCCAAACCACGGTATTGCCCATCAGCGCCGGAGCGGTGGACAGGTTGCCGGCAATGCTGGTGAAATTGAAGGGGCTGACCGCAAACACGAAACCGTCCAGGGGCCGGTGCTCCAGCATATTCCACACACCGGGGGAACTGTCCGGCTGCTCACTCAGGACCTGGACGGCGAAGTGAGGGTTGTAGCGCCAGAAATCGATCAGTTCACAGGCGCTGTCGATCTCGGCCTGGAGGGCATTTTTACTCTGCCCCAGCATGGTCGAGGCGTTGAGAACCTGGCGGTAACGGCCGGCCAGCAGTTCGGCGGCCTTCAACAGGATGGCCGCCCGGTGCTGGAACGGGGTGGCCGCCCAGCCCTTTTTGGCCTTCTGGGCCGCCTTGATGGCCATTTTGACTTCTTTTTCGCCGCCCTTGTGATACTGGCCCAGCTTATGACTGTGCTTGTGGGGCATGACGCAGTCGGCCAGATTGCCGGTGCGCACCTCTTTGCCGCCGATCACCATGGGGATATCGATTTTTTCGGAGGCCATTTTCTTCAGCGTGGCCTTCAATTCCTTCTTTTCAGGGGATCCATCGAGATAACCCATGATGGGCTCGTTCTCGGGATACGGAACATCGAACATGGCGTCTGACATGGCGCTTCCTTCCGATCAGGGCAGAAAAAGTCCGTGGCGAATTCATTCTTTATGGCCACGATGGCAAACAAAATCCGACAAGGCAAGATAATCAAGACAAGAGAATCGTTGTCCGGATCGTACATGCTGTTACTATGGTATGTGAAATCATTTCCACTGATCCAGTTCGCCCACGGCGGACCTTCAAGGCGGCACTAAATGACCCTGGCTCCGAAGAATCTGCAAACCATCGAATCCCATGTCCTGGATCTGCAACGCCTGCATCCGAGTGCCAGTGGAGACTTCACCAGCCTGCTCAACGACATCTCCTTCGCTGCCAAGGTCGTCAGCCGGGACGTCACCAAGGCCGGCCTTGTCGAAGACATTCTCGGCAGCACCGGCGAGCAGAACATCCAGGGCGAGGTGGTCCAGAAACTCGACAATTTCGCCAACAATGTTTTTTTGAAATGCCTGGGCCGCCGGGGACAGGTCTGCATCATGGGCAGCGAAGAGATGGAAGATCCCGTGTTCGCGGACACCAGTCAGGGCACCGGCAAATACATTGTGGTCTTCGATCCCCTGGACGGCAGTTCCAACATCGACGCCAACGTTTCGGTGGGCACCATCTTCGGCATCTGGAAAAGGATTTCGAAACTGGCCCAGATCAACGAGGACGACCTGCTGCAGCCCGGCTCCGAACTCGTGGCCTCCGGCTACATCATCTACGGGTCGAGCACCATGTTCGTCTACACGGCTGGCAATGGTGTCCACGGCTTCACTCTCGATCCCTCCATCGGGGAATTCCTGCTCAGCCACGAGAACATCATGACGCCCTTCGGCGGTAAGATCTATTCGGTGAACGAGGCCTACGAACCGAGGTGGAGTCCCGAAGTGAAGGAAGTCGTCCGGCAGCTCAAATACGGAAGGGACACCAAGGGCACCACGCGCAAGGACGCCCCCACCGAGGGTGCGGGGATGTCTTCGCGGTACATCGGTTCCCTGGTGGCGGACTTCCACCGCAACCTGCTCTACGGCGGTGTTTACCTCTATCCCCCCACGACGGAACATCCGCGCGGCAAGCTCCGCCTGATGTGCGAAGCCGCCCCCCTGGCCATGATCGTTGAAAACGCGGGCGGCTACGCCAGCGATGGGACAGGATCCATCCTGGACGTCGTCCCGGACAATCTCCACATGAGGGTGCCGCTGTACATCGGCAGCCGCGGCGACGTGCTCTGGATGGAAAAGATGATCAGCGAGAGTTCCTCCGCCCTTTGATCACTACAATTTTCCGCATGAGAAAGGGCGTCCCCAGGGACGCCCTTTTTCCGTGATTTGCCAACGATGGAATGGAGCGATCAGATCTGGGGATCCATCTGTTTCTGCAATCCCCGTGTCTCCACCACCAACCCCAACGCCATGTTCCTGCAACGTGGACGATGCGGTGTTCCGGCGGGAATCAAAAAGGCCTCGCCCTGCCGAACCTCCACATCACGCCCTTCCATTTCCACAACAAGGGAACCCTCCAGAACGTAGACGAATTCATCCTTGTCGTGGGTGTGAACGACATAGTCGCCGCTGTAACGAACAATGAAGGCGTGATAGTCCTCATCGATATTGGTCACTTCGACAGGACGAAACACCTGCGACAGGCCTCGGGCCATTTTCAGAACAGGAAACTTGGGCACCTCATCTCCTTGCAGTGTGCGGGCCATGGAACCCGCAGGACCATTCTGGATCAATCCCCCCCGGTGTCCGCCAGCAGCAGGGCGGCCTCTTCGGAATCAGGATACCTTTCGACCAGGGTTGAACCCATGGTTCCGGCCTCGTCCTTTCGGCCGAGGTTCAACAGACATGACCGCGACTTGTACATCGCGGCGGGCGCCTTTTCGCTGGCGGGGAACCGCTTCAGCATATCTTCAAAATAGTCCAAAGCGGCCGCATCTTCACCCTCTCCATAGGAAAGATCCCCCAACAGGTAGAGCGCGTCGTCGGACAGCTCGGAATTACCGTACTTGAACAGGAACTCCTCGAACCCGGCTTTGGCCAGGGCGATGTTGCCCCGGTTACGGTCCAGTTCGGCCATTTCGAAGATTGAACGACCCTCTTCCGGCAGGGTTTCGACTCCCGCGCTGGTCGCTGCCGGGGGTTTGTATTCCCCCAGAGTGGGTATTCCCTGACGGGTGGCCAAAAGGTCCACCCGAGCGGAAAGATCCCGCATGTATTCGGCGTTGTCGTCCAGCTTTTGCAAAAGCTGATCCAGCCTGGTCGAAACCTGCGACAGCTTGGTCAAACGCATTGCCGATGATTCGTCACCGGCGTCGCGATCCATCCTCAGCAACTGGCCGAGGGCCTGCACCTCCTGGAGCATCTTTTTGTTCTCGACCTGCATACGGGATATCTCATCCCGATTATTCTGAACCGAAACCTCGATGCGATCCAATTGGGGCGCGCAACCGGTGACCAGCACCAGGGCGCAAACCGTAAGTACAGTCATTCCGGCAATCCGGAGATAAACCCGGAGACTGTCCATGAATGGTGTCCACATGATGAGCCGTCCCTACGGGCGCTCGAAATGCGCGCGCCGGTTGATGGCCCAGGCATCCTCGTTGTTGCCCTTGGCGAATGGTTTGCTTTCCCCGTAACTGGTGATCTTCAACTGTCCGGCTGAAACCCCCAGGCTGACCAGATAGTCCCGCACGGCGCGGGCGCGCTTCTCGCCCAGAGCCAGGTTGTATTCAATGGTCCCGCGTTCGTCGCAGTGACCGGAAATCAGGATGACGACACCCGCTTCCTTCATGACCCTGGCGTTCCGGGACAACAGTCCCATGCTCTCGTCATCCAGGTCGTATTGATCGAAGCCGAAGTAGACATCCTGGACACCGTAGTCGGCAGGATCGAGGTTGGGGTAATCGGGACCTTCATCAACCACGACTTCGGGCTCTTCGGCCACCGGCGGTGGCGGCACTTCTTCGGTGGGCTCGCCGGCGCCGACGGCGGGGTCGGTTTCGACTTCAGCCTTCTTGCCGCAACCGGACAGGGAAACCAGGGCCACGATCAGCACCAGCCCAACGGCCAGCAACATACTGCGAGTCATCCATCCTCTGTTCATGCTTCTACACTCCTTGTACTAATGAAAACCTGCCTGCCCCTAGTGGGACCAGGCGGGGGTGATGTCCGGATCGTTACCGAACGTCAACTGGCGAAACGAATCTTCCACTATGTCGAAAACGTACAGCTTGAAGACCCCGCTGCGGTCGGATGCGAACACGATGTGCCGACCATCCGGAGCCCAGCCCGGGTCCTCGCTGTTGCGCCACCGGCCGTCGGTCAAAACCCGCCGATCTTCACCGGTGGATTTCATGACCACGATCTGGGTGTAGTTACCCACCCGGGTGGCATAAACGATCTGGTCCCCGTTGGGCGACCACACCGCCGAGTCGTTGTACCGACCCTCGAAGGTCAGTCGGCGCCTACCGGCGCCATCGCTATCGATGATATATAACTGAGGAGTCCCTGTCCTGTCACTGGTAAAAACCAGATCCCGCCCCCCGGGAGACCAACTGGGGCTGATTTCGATGGCTTTCGAGACCGTCAGCCTTTTTAGGATCTTGCCCTGCGGGGATATCCGGTAGATTTCCGGATTCCCGCTCTGGGACAGTGCCAACAGCAGTTCCTTGCCGTCCGGGTGCCAATCCGCCCCGTAGTTCAACCCATCCATGGCTATGATGGATCGCACTTTGCCGTTGGAGGTATTCAGACTGAAAAGACCCTGTTGTCCCCTCCTGTAGCTCGTAAAAGCGATTTCAGAACCGTCCGGCGACCAACTGGGGCACAGATTCAACTCGCGGTTGGCCGTCAGGCGCAGAAGACCCTCACCGTCATAATCAACCACGTAGAGATCACGTCGGTCACCGGAACCCCGCGAGAAGACGATCCGGGACAGACACATCCCCGCTTCACCACTCAACCAATGGATGACCTCGTTGGAAAAATGATGGGCGGTGGCCCGCATCTGGGAAGGCAGCGGCCGGTAACGCTTGTTCATCAGAAGCTGCCGCTGGGGATAGGACAGCAGGTTCAGCGAGATCGTGATCGGACCGTTTTCCCCGGTCTGGTCCGCGTCCCGCAGCGGCCCCTCGACAGTACCTTCGATCGTGAATTCGAATTCCAGGCTGTCGGCCTCACCTTCGGAGTGCCCCACCCTGAACAGACCGCTCAGCCGCAGATCGTTGGCCACGACCGAAGACATGGTGATGGCGGCGTCGGCCGAGGCGACACCTCCGGCCAGGACATCGAGTTCGTTGATCAGGACATCGGTTTTGGTGTAGGCCTCGCGGGTGTGTTCTATGACGACTTCGCTGTTCCGGCCCTGGGCAAGGGCAAGGCCGGGCAGGACCGCGAAAACCACCGCGAGCGCCAGGATGCATCGACTGGATAGTGACATCAGGTTCCGGGCTCCAGGTTGAATATGAAGGTCACTCCCAGTGAGGGACCTGTGAATTGAGGCGGCAGCGGAGGCAGCTTGGTGGTCTGCACCGCCCGCAGGGATTCGCGGTCGAACACGCCCACGCCGCTGTTTCTAACCAGGGTCACCTGGGTTACAGTCCCGTTTCTGGCGATGGAAAAATGGACGGCGCAGGACACCACAGCCCGCTTGCCGAAACCGATCTGCTTGGGGTCCCAGTTCCGGGCAATCAGGCCCTCGACCCTGGAAAGATACCAGGCAAAGGGGAAATCGGTATCCGTGTTCGCCGCGGACGGTCCGCTGATGACAGGTTTCGCAACCTTTTCCACCGTCTTTTCAGGGGTCTCGGTCTGCTCCCTGGGCTTGGGATCCTCGACTTCGATCTTCTCCTGCGGTTTTTTTTCCACTTTCGGCTTTTCCACGGGTTTGGGCTTGGGCAATTCCTTGGGCGGCAGCTCGGTTTTCACTTCCTTCCGGGGCTCAGGCTGAACTGCCGGTTCTTCGGGAACTGTCTTCTCGACTATCCGCGGCGGCGGCATGTGAATCATCTTCACCTTGATGGAACGCGCCGGACGGACGGGATTACGCGCGACATAATTCCCGAACATGAAAACAACCACCAAAGCGATGGCGTGAACGAGAATGGAGACTGGGAGCCCGCGGCTCAGCATTATTGCTCATCCACGGGTTGATCGGTAACCAGACTGAGATTCAAAAAACCCTCGACCTCCACAGCGGCCATGACTTTCAGGACAAATCCGTAGGGCACCTCTTCATCACTGCGCAGGTAGACAGGAACCGTATCCTTGTCCTCTTCGTAAGCAGCCAGCAGCATGGCGAGATCACTGATTTCAACAGCCTGCTCCTGGAAAAAGACCTGCCTGTTGTTGGTGATGGAGATCACCGGTCCCTCTTTGACCACCACGTTGCGCGTGGCCGCCTCGGGAAGGTTCACCTCCACTCCACCCTGGATGTAGGGCGCGGTCAGCATGAAGATGATCAACAGGGTCAGCGTCACATCCACCAGCGAGGTGATGTTGATATCGGCCATGGCCCCGTAGGAACTCTTGCGACGGCCCATCAGATGGTCTCCTTGTCGTGAAGCTCGGGCCGGAGGCTCGTATCCCGGCCGACGGGCGCTGCTTCACCCCCAGCCACTTCCTCGAGTACGGTTCGCAACCGGTCGAGTTCGTTCCCCACCAGATCGATTTTCCGTACGGTCATGTTGTAGAAAATGACCGCCGGAATGGCGGTGGACAGACCCGCGATGGTGGTTATCAGCGCTTCGGCGATACCGGGAGCAACGACGGTCAGGTTGGCGCTCTGCATGGAGGCCATGCCCCAAAAGGAGCTCATGATGCCCCACACCGTACCCAACAGCCCCAAAAAGGGCGAAATGGTCACGGCGGTCGACAGGAGAATGAGATAGCGCTCCAGATTTTCCGTCTCGAGGTAGGACACACGCTCCGAAGCCCGACGGATGGCAGGCCACTGTGTCAAATTTTCGGTCTCCAGGACAAGACTGCTGAGGGGCAAATCGGCATTATCCCGGCTCCAGGACACCAATGCGGCCCGTTCGGGCCCGGCACCTGTATCACTGCTGTCCAGCCAGACTTCACACTTGGCCCAGAATTCCTGGTGCCCCGCGCGGATCCGCGACATGGTGCGAGCTTTATCGATGAACACCGCCCAGGACATGACAGACAAAAATAGCAGGACCAGCAGGATGAACTTGCCGAAAAAGGTGGAATCGGTCACCAGGCCGACAAGTTCTCCGGGCCCGAGAGTCGCCAGAAAAATCGCCGAATGAATCATGGCGGGCATGGGTTCTCCTCGGATATTCAGTTTTGAGGGGGGATTCGGCCCTGTTCCTTCCGGCCGGATCCGGGCGGTCCTTCCTTGGTCCGCCACCAGGCCCCGAATGGGACCAGATCAGTTGTATTAAGAAATGTAACCATCACCCGCGGGAAAGAACAGGTCCGATGCCTGAAAGTTCCAACCGGATTCAACCAACATATAATGTCAGAACCGGGACCTCAGCCCTGGCCTTTAAAGACTTTCAGGGCAAAAGCGTCCTGAAAATCAAATTTGTCAACGAAATCACTTAGGGAATCCTCGTCACGCTTGCTCAGAAGCCCCGCCTCCACCAGATGGAAGACGATCCGGCCGAAATCGATGGTCGCGTGCACACCCCAGGCATTGAAAACGTCCCCGGCCATCACGCCGTAACGTTCCCTGCCCAGTTCCCTGATCCAGTCCAGCAGATCCTCACCTGTGATGTGACCCCGTTCCTCCATGTTGGCCATGGCGTTTTCGAGGGCTTCAAGGACGAAGAAATACGCGTCTGGACGAAAGACACCGCGTCTGTCGGCCAGAATCCTGATGGAATGCAACAGGTCCATGGTTTCCTGCATGGCCCTCTCCTCGGGAGTGAATCACCAGATGATCTTTCAACACCATTTTAAGGGCATCCAGCCCTCTGTCAACCACCAGAAAGGCTCTTAGATATCAGCCAGAAGATGATCGTAGAGATCGAGGTATTGTTTGACGACGCAGGATACCCCAAAATCACCCGCCGCATCCCGTCGGGCTTCCTCGGCCATCTCCAAACGGACCTCATCGTCAACCAGCACATTAACCGCCGCCCGGACCATGCCCTCCACATCATGGGGATCCCGCAAAAGCCCGTTCAAACCATCCTGGATGAATTCTCCGGCTCCTCCCCGGGTTGTGGCCAGGGGAATAACACCGCAGGCCATGGCCTCCAGGGCCACCAGCCCGAAGGACTCGTGGAGGGAAGGCAGGAGCAGCAAATCCGCCACCGGCAGAATGTCCTCCAGGCTGTCCATGTGCCCCAAAAATTCCACTTTTTCATCAAGCCCGGCCTGGGTCACCTGCCGGCGGACATTTCCCATTTCGGGGCCGTCCCCGATCAGCAACAAACGACTGGGAAGAACCTCGCTCACCTTGGAAAAGACATCCACCACGACCCCCAAGTTCTTGACCTTCCGGAAGTTGGAGGCATGGGCCAACAGCTTTTCCCCCTTGGGGGCGAACCGTTTTTTGAGAGGTCCATCTTCCAGGGGTTTGAATACCCGGGCATCCACGAAGTTGGGAATGACCTCGATGTTCTCCCCTGTGCCGAAGACCTTGATGGTCTCCTGCTTCAGGAATCCGGACACGGCGGTCACCGCGTCGCTCTGCTCGATAAGAAATCTGGTGAGGGGAAAAAACGACGGTTCCTGCCCCACCAGGGTGATGTCGGTCCCATGCAGAGTGGTGACAACTTTGAGGCTGTCCCGGCCGCTCATCTTCTGGGCCAGATAGGCACTCGCCGCGTGCGGGATGGCGTAATGGACATGCAGGATATCCAGCGCGCAACGCTCGGCGACCTCGCTCATGGTCGTGGCCAGGCTCAAGGTGTAGGGCGAGTGCTGGAAAACGGGGTAGTGGGGCATTTCCACCGGATGGTAGAAGATATTTTCCTCGTATTTCCGCAGTCGGAAAGGCAGCTCGCCGGAGATGAAATGGACCTCGCACCCCCGCCGGGAGAGGTGCAGTCCCAGTTCCGTGGCGACGACACCACTACCGCCCTGGCTGGCGTAACAGGTGATGCCCACGCTCGGCATCTTCATCGGCCCCACCTTTCGACGGGAAGATCGGTCATGACCGGAAAGGACAGGCTTGCAAGAGCCTCCCCCAGCTCGACGCCCCCTCGACTTCCCCAGGTTCGGGCCCGACGTTCGATTTTTTCCATGAAAACATCGTCGTTGATCCAGGTGGACACCCGCCCGTCCTGCCGGGAAAACTGGCTGGCATAACAGGCGAGGGCTTGTTGTTTGGCCGGCCAGGTTGCCGAAATGTCGAAGATGACGGCAGGCGCGCCGTTGTCGGGGCAAACGGAAAAAACAGCTTCGGGTTCCCAGCGTTCGGCCGGCTCGGTCCAGGTTTCTCCATCTTTCCATAGTCGGCCACCGGTTTTCTCCGGCTGCAAGGCGACCAGACGGGACAGGAAAGAGGCTCTGACCACCAGTTCAGGTGTCTGTCTGTGGTCGGGATGCCGGACCGGGTCCGGGGCCGTCACGATCCATCGGGGTTTGAGGCGACGAATAACCGCCACCACGCGACTTACCTGCTCCCGATCGGTGCTGTCGATGAACCCGTCGGGCAAATCCAACTGGGCGCGGCCGGCCAGGCCCAACACGGCCGATGCCTGCTGGGATTCAACCCAGCGTTCATCGGGGGTGGCGTTTGTCCCCAACTCTCCCCGGGTCAGATCCACGGCCCACACACGTCGGCCCTTATCGGCCAATAGCCGAATCGTTCCGCCCAGGCCGATCTCCGCGTCGTCGGTGTGAGCTGAAATCACCAGCAGATCGCAAGCGGGACCTTTGTGGTTGATCATGGGGAATCCATCCTGTCTATGATTGGATCGGGCACCATAAGAGCGAATTCACGCCACTGGTTTTCAGATCCGGACTCGAGATGTCGGGCGGCCGCGTCGAGGCAGGCGGAGACCAGTTCGCCTCCCCACAGGGCAGCGGCGCAGAGATATGCAAGACGTCTTTCCTGCCTCATTCCATCCGGAAATACCCAGGCAGGGTCGGCGGGTTTCAGTTCACGACGGAACCGACTTACTTCATCAGCCAGCATGGCGGCCACGCCTTTGCGCCATCGGCGAGTGCGACCCTTGGCCATTGAGGCGGCCCTCCCCTCCTCCACACCCAACTCCCGCATGAGAATATCCTTGAGAATCCGGCCGGCCTTCTCTTCCGCTTCGCCAGTCAATCGTTCAGCCAGATCAGGATCCGAAGCCGATTGATCCCGAAAATCCCGCAACCGCTTCGGGTCGAATCCCGGCGGAAGCAGCCAGGCAAAAAGGCGGGGAACCAAAGGGGGACGGGGAATCTCCAATTCCTCATAAAGGGGATCGAGTTGACGAAGGTACGCGAGCTCGCCCGGTCCGGCCACCACCGCGGCGGGCCGCAGCAGCCAATCCTGGACCGGACTGCGCAACATGACACCTGGCCGCAGCGCGGACGGCTCAGGAGAATTGTCACCAGGAACCCAGGGAACCCTATGGTCTCCGTCAACGATGAACAACGACCGGGCCAGGGAACGGGCGTTGATCTGGGCGTGCCAGCCGCTGGAAACAAGATCCCGACCCCGTTGAGCAACCAGGGTCGCCAAGGCCGGGGGGTTCATGAGGATCTTCTCGTACAATGGACCGGCCGCCTCATGGAGGCCGGGATCATCACCGGACACAACCATCAAACCGCAGCCGGTGAATACGCGCAACACCGCGCGACGCGACAGGCGTGACCAGGTCCAGTTCTCGGCCACGCCATCACGCCAGATCGTCGCCAGATCCGTCGGCAGGGTATCGGTCTTCAACAGCCCGGCGGAGGAAACCTGATCCAACCAGAGGGCGGTTTCCCTGGTCCAGGGATCGGAGAACAGGCGTCCCACCATCTTGGAACGACCATTGGACCCCGGGGCGGAACCGTGTTGAATCCCGCCAGTGGACGGATTCCAGGCAACCGGATCCAGGGCCTCAGCCAAGTCGTCGTCATCATCGCCGCTCCAGAAAACGGGTACGGTTGGACGTCCGGCAGCCGTTCGTTTCCTGGCCAGGGCCACCACTGTGGCAACCTTGTAAAGAGTGTGCAGGGGACCGCCCAGATAGCCGGGCTGTTGTCCCGTTACCACCACTTCCGCTTCACCGGCCCGCAACGCCGTCAGTTGGGAATTGAACAGGATCCGATCTTCATCCGCCGGCAAATCCGCGGCCATGGACTCGGCCCAACCGGAGACCCAGGCCGAATGGAACAACGGAGCTGGTTCCGTGGAAGCCCCGCCCTTCAAGGCCAGCTCCAGTTCCCGCCCTGCTTCCCGGTGACCCGAGGAAATGAAATCAGCTCTCAGGTCTCCCGTCAGCCAATCCCTGAACAGTTGGCTGCCGGATGCGGCATCTGAAAGTTTATCCTGAGGACTTGTCTTAATGTTCATGCTGGTTCGTCTCTTGTCATTTTTGAAAAACCAGGAGCCAACGGTCCCCGTCCCCCAACGACTCTCCTTCGTAACCTCCGGCAGCGGCAACCCTGGTCATGTTTTCACGCGAGGCCATTTCGTCCAGTTCCCGCAGGGTGAAGACGGCAACCTTTTCAGTGTACTCCAAACCGTCCCCGGTCACACCCAACTGGACAGCTTTGGCATGTTGTCCGGCCCGAGGTTCCAGCCTGACCTTTTTTGCCACCAGGGATTCCCCGGCGATGAAGCGCCTTTCTTCACGCACCTTCAGGGGACCCAATTCCCTCTCACGGACATGGGGTTCTCCCCCGCCCAACTCGGCACGCAACCGATCGCAATCGAAATAATCAAGGAACCAGTGTCCGCCGGGCGTCAGAACACGGCCTACTTCCCGAACGGGATCCTGATTGGCAGCCGGCGGACCGAAATAACCGAAAGCGGTGAACAGTGACAGGACCGAGGAGAAGGACTCATCCGGGAAAGGGAGCCTGCGCATATCGCCACGAACAAGTTTAAGGGGGACCTCCCCAAAATTTCGACCCCGCGCGCCGCGGAGCAATTCCGCGGAAAGATCCAGTCCGACCGAAGAACAGCCAAGGCTTTCCAGCAGTTCGAGATGTCGGCCATCGCCACAGCCCAGATCCAGGACAAAACAACCGCCGTCAGTGGCGAGGGGAGCCAGCCGCGGCAAAAGATCCAGACACCGCTTTGCTTCGGCAGAGTCCCTGTGCTGGTACAAGAGGGGATAGTGCGCGCCGAACGCCTGTTCAAACCAGCTTTCACCCACGGACATCACCAGGGGATTCCCAACTCGTCTCACCTTCCAGGAACCCGTGCCGGGTGATCACGGTGTCCTCTGCCCGGGACAGTTTGTGGGGATGGTCGAGGGTATAGTGCAGCCCCCTGCTTTCATGGCGGGCTTTGGCGCACATCACGATCAATTCCCCCAGCAGGGCGATGTTCCTCAATTCAACCAGGGGCGGATTGATGACCGAAGCATTGTAGACTTTCTCCACGGTCTGACGCATGGACCGCAGGCGATCCTGGGCAATGTCCAACCTTTCACGGTCGCGGACGATGCCCACGTAGTCCCACATCACACGCCGAACCAGATCCCAATCATGCTCCAGGACCATGGCCTGGCCTTCCGGGTTCCGGGAATTACGACCTCCAAAACTCGGCGCCAGGACCGGAGCATTGTCATCCAGGATCCTCTCCTGACCGGCAATGGCCTCGGCCGCGCGGGTGGCGAAAAACACCGCTTCGAGAAGGGAATTGCTGGCCAGACGGTTGGCCCCGTGAACTCCGGTGCAGGCCACCTCTCCAATGGCGTACAGCCCCGGCAGGCTGGTCCGGGCATCGAGATCGACAGCCACGCCCCCGCACATGTAGTGTGCCGCGGGAACGACAGGGACAGGTTCGCCCGCCATGTCGATTCCGAATCCCGCGCAGATCTTCACGAGGTTGGGAAAACGCTCCTCGATTTTACGCCGGTCCAGGTGACGAAGGTCGAGAAACACCGAGGCGTCGCCGCTGGTTTTCATCTCCCGGTCGATGCTGCGGGCCACAACATCCCGCGGCGCGAGATCCCCCATGTGATGATAGCGGGACATGAACTTTTCACCCCGTCCGTTGATGAGGTGGGCACCTTCGCCGCGCACGGCTTCGGAAATCAGGAAACTCTTCGCATCGGCATGGTAGAGGCAGGTAGGGTGGAACTGGACAAATTCCAGATTGCGGACTTCGGCTCCCGCCCGGTAGGCCATGGCCAGCCCGTCCCCCGTTGCGATGTCGGGATTGCTCGTGTAGCTGTAGACCTTCCCGCAGCCGCCGGTGGCCAGAACGACGGCATCGGCGAAGTAGGCCTGACGGTTCAGGGTGCGACGATCCAGGATCAGGCATCCGACCACACGACCACTGTTGTCATCCGTCCAACCCAGAACATCGCCCTTGAGCAACTCCAACCCCATGTGATCCTCGTCCATGGTGATGTTGGGATGCCGGGCGCAGGCCTCGAGAAGGCGACTTTCAATTTCATGGCCCGTCAGGTCGCGGCAGTGAAGAACCCGGCGACGGGAGTGTCCGCCCTCGCGACCCAGTGCGAAGGCGGCATCCTTGTCCTTGCCCTCCCGGCTGAACTGGATGCCATAGGAAAGCAGCCGATCGATCAGGTCCGGACCCGCTTCCACCATCCGGCGCACGACTTCCTCGTCACACAGCCCGTCCCCCGCCAGCAGAGTGTCCCGCACATGGGTTTCGAAATCATCAAGGGGAGATACCGCCGCGGCTATGCCGCCCTGGGCGTAATTGGTATTGCTCTCTCGGCTTTCCTTCTTGGTCACCACCCTGACGGTGCCCGATTCAGCGGCGTGCAGGGCGAATTGCAGTCCCGCAATCCCTGACCCGACGACAAGACAGCGGCTTACGACCGTATCGTCAATGAATTGTGAAGCCACCAGTCACCTTCCCCGCATTGAAGTTTCCGGACTGAGAACCGTCTTTGGATATTTAGGTTATATCCGCATATGCCCATCCGCCACAAGACACTCCCCCACAATTTCAGGAAGTGTCCTGCCCTGCCCCCAGCAGATCTCCAGATCCGCCACCAGAAGCGGGAAGCCGGCCGGCCAGAACGGTTTCAATTTTACCCAATCCTTCGCTGTGGTCACCAGAAAATCAGATCCGGCATCCCGGGCCGCGCTCGTGATTTTCGCAACCATCCGGGGAGTATACCGGACATGGTCTCCGCACCTGACCGCCAGGACCGCATCCCTTGCCAGTATCTTCAGCAGGGAATTCTCGAAGGCCTCGGGCCGGGCGATACCCGAAAGGATGGCCGCCTGACCGTCAGGTGAATCAACACTCCGGTCGCCTTGTGGATCACGCAGGGAAAGTTTCCGCTGGAAGGTGGCCACTGCCTGGCCTCCCTGCCCTTCCCGGGGCATATCCATCCCGGTTTCGAGAAGCCATATGCCGGCCCGGTCGGCGCCGGCGGACGACTCGCGCCAAGGTCCGAAGGGAAGCACGGGCCCGGTAACCGCGTGCACCTTTTCTCGACCGTCATCGTGATCGACAAACCAGCCATCAAGGATAACCACATCGAGATTCCGGCCCAGGTGAGCTGTCTGATGCCCGTCCTCCACGACCACAACCTCGATTTCGGGATGGACTTCAAGAAGATGTTGCAAACCACGCTCCCGGCGACGGGCCTGGATCACGGGCCAACCTCGGGACGCCAAAACGGTTGCGATCAAACGCGCCTCGTCACCCGCCAGGTCATTGTCCGGATCGACCGTCAGGGGGCCTGCCAGAGGCGAACCAAAGCCCCTTGTCAGAACACCCCCTTTCCACCCGGCTGCGGCGAGATCGCCGGCCAAGGCGGCAACGACCGGCGTCTTGCCGGTCCCACCGAGAGCCAGATTTCCGATCGACACGATCGCGGGGCCGGACCTGTCAAGACTGCGGGCGGCAACCCTCCGGGCGATGAACCCCTCGGTTATCCTGGCTGCCAACCGGGCGGCAAGATGATTCGAACCGGGTTTATCGGCGTAGTGTCCGCGAAAGGAAGTGCCACTCCCCCAAAGGTTGGACATGAGACGGACAGTCATGGGCCTAAAATCGAGAATCCGCATCACCCCTCCTCAGCAACATCAAAAAATTCCGCCAACCCGGCCAGATGCTTTTTCATGTCCACATCCCGGGAATCCTGGGATATCCATATGACGGGACCGATATCCACTTCCACTTTTCGAAAGGGTATAGGCACCACGGTCCGATCCCAGGTATTGAGGACGAGCGGATGACTGGCCCGCGCCACAAGTGGCGCCACCGGAGCGCCGGTCATCCGCGCCAGGTGCAGAACACCCTCCCGGATGGAACCGAAAGGACCTTCAGGACCATCGACGGCCAGCCCCACACTGTGTCCGGCTTCCAACTCCCGTCGGAGAAGAACCAGGGCGCGCCGCCCATCCCCACCGGTAGCACCGCGCACGATGCGGTAATCCCGCCGACCGAGGGTCTTGACCAGAATATCACCATCGGGACTGTCACTCACCAGAAGCGCCGGCCGGACGCCGCGCACGTACATGATTGCGGGCAGGATGTCACGGTGCAGGCAGGCAAAAATGACGGGTCCATTTCCCAGGTTCCCTCGAGGAACAAATTCCCCCACCGAGACCGTGGATTTGAGGAAATGCCAGACGACGGGTGCGAGGGCGAGTTTCCATCGCTGGAGGGACATCTCAGGCGTGGCTTCCGGAGGATCTCTTTGGCTTCCCGCTTTTGGTTG
The DNA here is from genome assembly GCA_023270185.1 of Candidatus Krumholzibacteriia bacterium. Taxonomy (GTDB): domain Bacteria; phylum Krumholzibacteriota; class Krumholzibacteriia; order LZORAL124-64-63; family LZORAL124-64-63; genus JAGLCY01. The sequence continues at coordinate 19,240 of JAGLCY010000072.1, forward strand.
GAGGCATCGTGTCCAGAATGGCCTGGGCGGTGCGATCCCAGACTCCCTGTTGTCCACAAAGCTGGCGGATCCTGCGAACGTGGCCGTAGAATTCCTGTCTTTCGGCCGGCCTGGCCACCCATCGCAACAGACTGCGCGCCAGAGGCAGTGGCGAAGCCTGGCCCTGAAGGTGTTCCCTGATCATCTGTCGGCCGAGGATGATGTTGCTCAATCCGATGTGGGAAGTCCGCACCAGTCGGCGCCCCAGGAACCCGTTGAGGGCACCGGTCCGGTAGACGAGCTCGTGGGGGACTCCCGCCAGGGCCGCTTCGAGGCTGGCGGTGCCACTGCACACAAGGGCGAGATCCGATTCGGCCAGCAGTGCCGGCAATGCCTGGTCCGAAATTTCAACCCCCGACTCGAACACCGAACTTATGGCGACCGGATCGATTCCCGGGGCCACACTGACCACGAAACGGACGTTCCGATCGGCCATGTGCCCCACAATGGCCTGGCTCGTCACCTTGAGAACAGGCAGCAGATATTTCAATTCCTGCCGACGGCTGCCGGGCAGGATGGCAATGGTCAAGGGGGATTCCCGGTTGCTCAACCGATTTTCCCGGTTGGCCGAAAGCTCTTCGAAACCGTAATCCCGACCGTAGTCCTCCATCAGGGGGTGTCCCATGGGAAAGACGTCGAAACCCCGCTCGGTAAAAAATTCTGTTTCAAAAGGAAGAATGGTGCCGAGCCGGTCGATTTTCCCGCGAAAGCCAGGAATGCGCCAGGCCCCCCAGGCCCACACCTGGGGTGCGATGAGCCAGAATATCGGAACTCCCATTTTGCGTGCCCTGGAAGCCAGTTTCCCGTTAAACCCGGGAAAATCAACCGGGACGACCAGGTCGACTTTCTGATCCTCCAGATGTTGCCAGATCCGGCGCCTGACCCGGAGCAGGGTCGGCAGGGTGGCCACGACTTCGGAAATGCCCATAACAGCAAGTTCCGACGAGTCGGCAATCATTTCTACTCCGGACCGCTCCATGAGGGGACCACCAAGCGCGGAAATGCGCAGGTCCGGGTCAATTAATCGCAGAGCGGCCGTCAAGGCCGCTCCGTATCGATCCCCACTGGCTTCACCACAGGAAATGAAGATATGTCCGGGTGACTCCGGCGGCACGATCATTCAGCCTTCCCGGGCCGGTCAAAGACCATCAACGCACGATCCCCCTGTCCGACCGCCGGATAAAGGCCATCAGGGTTTCGGTATGCTTGGTCAGTTTGCAGTCCGAGGCAATCCTGTCGACTGCCTGGGTCACGTTCAGGCCCGAACGGTACAGCAGGCGGTAGGCCTTCTTCAGGATCATCAGATCCTGGTCGGTGAAGCCGTTCCGCTTCATTCCGATGCTGTTGATCCCCGCGACCTCGACAGGATTACCCGCCACCTTGATGAAAGGAGGCACATCCTGGGGCAAACGGCTTCCGCCGCCGATGAAGGCAAAGGCGCCGATCCGCACGAACTGGTGCACGGGAGTCAGGCCGCCGATGGTGGCGTGTTTTTCCACCTCGACGTGCCCGGCCAGGTTCACCGCGTTGGCGATGATGCAATGATCATGGATATGACAATTATGCGCGATGTGCACGTAGGCCATCAGCAGATTATCGTCTCCGATGCGGGTCTGGTCGCCCTCACCGGCTGCCAGATGAACAGTGCAGTATTCGCGGAAATCGTTGTCGTCCCCGATCTCGAGAAAAGTCGTTTCGCCTTTGAATTTTTTATCCTGGGGTTCGCAACCAATGGCTGCGCCGTGGAAGAACCGGTTGTTCCTGCCGATGGTCGTCCGGCCCTCGATGAGGACAGACGTTCCCACCACGCAGTCCGGTCCCATCACCACGTCCGGGCCGATCACCGAATGGGGACCTACCTTCACGTTGTGCCCGAGACGAGCGCCTGGATGCACCACCGCGGTGGGGTGAATCTCAGGCTCGCTGACGGGTCGGGGACCGATAACCTTGTTGATCTTCATCGGATCCAAGTTATTCCTCCTTAAAGGTGATGGATCAGGTCTCCACCACTGTAGACAAGAGATCCGCCTCGGCTACCTTATTGTCGCCGACCCATGCGGTCCCATGCATTTTACAAAGCGCTCCTCGAATTCGTTTCATCTCCAGCTCGAACCTGAGCTGGTCGCCGGGTGTCACCGGCTGGCGGAAACGAGCATTATCGATCCCGCTGAAATACACGATCTTACCCTTTGGATCTTCAAATCCGCTCATCAGGAGCACCCCGCCGGTCTGCGCCATGGCCTCGATGATCAGCACCGCGGGCATGATGGGATGTCCCGGAAAATGGCCCTGAAAGAAGGGCTCGTTGATGGTCACGTTCTTTATGCCGCAAACCCTCTTGCCGGGTTCGAGATCGACAATCCGATCGACCAGCAGGAAGGGGTAACGATGGGGCATGATATCCATGATGGAACCGATATCCCAGAATTCGGGATTCCGGGGCGGATAAATGCGCGGCATCCGTCGTTCGGACTTGGCCAGCATCCTGGTGAACTCGACATTGCCGGCGTGACCGGAAAGCTTGGCGGAAATATGACCCTTGATGGGCATGCCCAAGAGAGTCAAATCGCCCAGCAGATCCAGGATTTTATGGCGGACGCATTCGTCGACAAAGCGCATTTTCTGTCCGCCGGCGAGTTCTCCTTCATCAAACACCAGCGCGTTTTCGAAAGATCCACCCTTTACCAGCCCCATCTCCTGGAGACGGCCGACATCCTTCATCATGGCGAAAGTCCGGGCGGGAGCAATTTCCTCCCTGAAGATGGAAGGGTGAATCTCGAAGGTGGCGTGCTGGATGCCGATCTTGGGGTCGGCATAATCAATGGAAAAGGAGAGGGTGAAATGCTCGGCGGGAACCGCGGTGACTTCCACGTCCCCCTTCCGCCAGGACATGGGCCGATTGATCTTGAAGTAGACCGCCGGCAACCCTTGGGCCTCTACACCGGCCTCATCGATCATCGCCACATAGGACAGGGCGCTGGCGCATTCGGGCACCGGGGGTTCCCCACCCTCCAGACGAATCAGACAATTGGTAATTCCCATCCCCGCCAACCCGGACAGGACATGCTCCACGGTGTGGATGGTCACCCCGTCCTTGGCCAGGGTGGTGGCGCGCACTAGATCCCCGTCTTCGGAAACGTTCTCCACCAAGGCGGGAATTTGAACATCGCCATCGGGACCGGGCACGACAAAAACCAGTCCGGTGTTCGGTGGTGCCGGGACAAAGGTCATACGGGCGAATTCACCGGAGTGAAGACCGTATCCTTCGGTGGAAGCTTCCTTTTTCAGTGTTTTCTGGAACCAGAACACTCTTTTATTCCTGATCCTTTCCGGTCACTTCGGCACTCCGACCGGGGTTTTGTTCAAGAAGCCTTACTCTCCGAAAAAGCTCGGGAAGCCTGCGCAGCGACGCGAACATCCGGAACGATTCCTTGAGATCCAGGGCAGGGTATCCAAAAACAGACTTGCCCGCCGGAACATCATTGATGATTCCGGATTGACCACCGATTTTCACCCCTGCTCCAATTCCGATATGATCAGCGATGCCCACCTGTCCCCCGCAAAAAACACCATCGCCCAGGGTGCAGCTCCCTGCGATCCCCGTTTGCGCGCTCAGGGAGCAATGCTCCCCAAGGCGGACATTGTGACCGATCTGCACCAAATTGTCGATCTTGGATCCGGTTCCCACGATGGTGCGTCCGGTCGTGGCCCGGTCCACACAGCATCCAGCCCCGATTTCCACATCATCGTGGATCTCAACCACCCCGACCTGTGGGATCTTGTGGATCCCGTCCTTGGTCGTCAAATAACCGAAACCATCCGAACCGAGGACCGCCCCCGAGTGGACAATCACCCGGTCCCCCAGCAGACAACCCTCCCGCACAGTGGCCCCGGAATGGAGAAGACAGTCCCTGCCGACCAAAATATCACAGCCCAGGATCACATGAGCCCCAAGCCGGCTCCCGGCTCCGATGACACAGCCCGCCCCGACCACACTGTATGGGCCGATGGCCACCACCTTGTCCACCTCGGCGGTTGGATCAATGACGGCCGTGGGATGAATCCCCGGCGGAAACAATCTATCCGGATCAGGCAACAACCGCTCCAGAAAGGCGGCAAAAGCCCCATAGGGATCTTTCACCCTGATGGCCGGTCGGTCCACTTCCTGATCAGGACCGACAATAACCGCGGTGGCGCCCGAGGCAGCCAGCACTTTATTGAGCTTTTTCCGGCCGACAAAGGTCAGATCGCCGGGCCCGGCATCCTCAAGACCGGCGACACCGGTGATCTCGGGATCCTCCGCACCCACCAACTCCCCGTCCACCAGGACCGCAACTTCACTCAGCCGGAGTGCTTCCATGCCATTTTCCGTGTTATGCAACCGCCCCCCGCCTTGTTGGGCGAGGGGCTAACTGCTGTTTCTTGCGTTGATTGACCAAATTTCACCACTTGCTCATTTCCTGTCAACAAAAATCAGGAATGTCAATCATCACCCCGGGCAAGAGCGGCGAGCACTTCATTGGTCAAATCGTAGTCCGGATCGATGTAGAGAACGGCCAGGGAAGCTGAATCGACGATCAACCCGTAGTTCTTTTCCTTGCCAATTCTCTCAAGAATGGTTTTAACCTGATCGAAAATCGGACTGATCTGGGCCTTGTATTCCGCCTCCGCCCGCTGATCGATACCCTCGCGGAATTCAAAGTATTCGGCCTTTTTCTTTTCGAAAGCCTGCATTTTGGTTGCCAGGGCGTCCTGACCAAGCAGCATCTTCTGGCTCTCAATCTCCTCGGCAAGGGCCTGCAGCTCCCTTTCCCTTTCGACGACTTCGAGTTCCAGCTCACGCATGTACTTCTGGTACTGCTCCTGAGCATCGCGGGCGGCCTCGTATTCTTCGACGATCCGCTGTGAATCCACAACGGCCAGAGGAATGTCATCGGCAGCTCCGGCGAAACCGGCAGTGAATCCCACTGCCAAGACAACCAGTGCAAAAATTCCCGCATTTCGGCGTAAACGGTTCAATTCCTTCATTTTATTCCTCCGACTCCCATGGAAGTCAGGCTGGGCCGCTTACTTTCCCGGGGACCAAGTCCCACTAGAAGAAACTGCCGATGGTGAAATGGGGTTCCCAGCGCGGGCCCCCAAGTCTGTCGAATCCATAACCATAGTCGAAGCCGATGGTTCCCATCATGGGAACCTCGACCCTGATCCCGAAACCGGCGCCCTTCCTCAGATGGGACAGGTCGGCTTCACTGAAACTGTTCCAGACATCCCCCATGTCCAGAAAGGTGAGAAGTTGGATGGCCTTGGTCAAGGGGTACAGAATCTCCGTATTGAAAATGCTGAAGAAACGCCCACCTATGAAACTCGGATTACCCCGAGGCACGACCTCCAGGTCCTTGTAGCCGCGCAAGGGGAATCGGCGGTTGCCGCCCAGTCGGTAACGCTCCCAATCCGGAACGTCATCCGCTGAATTCAATCCGTGAAGCAATCCGAAGAATCCGCGCAGATGCAGGGCGAATCCCCCCGGCAGCCTCTGGTAATAGGAATGGGACATCATGTGTTCCTGGAACTCTATCTCCCCGCCCAGCGGACCTCCGGCAAATTCAAAACTGTAGAGGGATTTGGACCCTGCCGTGGGGAAAAACGGGTTGTCGGTCGAATTCCTGTTGAAAGTGACCCTGATGCCGCTTTTTACCTGTGGCCAATCTTCCTCGTCCAGACGCTGCCAGGGCAAATCGCTGGAACCCAGGGATTCTTCCAATTGGTCCAGGTAACGGGTATAGGAAGGGCTGAAATTACCCAACCGGGTTTCCGACAGCTCGTACCTGACACCTACTCGGCTGAAGCGCGTGCCGGGAATGCGCCGGCCGAGACGCAAGCTGGCGCCCTTGATCCGGCTCTCGTAGAAATCATCGAAGTTGTACTGGTAGCGATCGAAAATGTCCGCCCCGATCAGGGTGGGCGTGCCCATGAACCAGGGCTCGGTGAAACTGATGTCGATATAACGCTGCCGGCTGCCGAACTGCCAGGTCAAACCCAGATTCTGTCCCTTGCCCTGGAAGTTGGTTTCAGCCACCTGGATGAAGCCGCTGGCGGAGGTTTCGGCACTGTAGGCCATGCCGAACATGAATTGCCCGGTCTGCTTCTCCTTGACCTTGAGGATCATGTCCACGTCGCCGTTGGGTACGGGACGAATGTCGGGCTGGACGTCCTCGAAAAACCCGGTCTGGAAAATATCCCGCATGGTGGCCTGGATACGGGTATTACTGAAAGTGTCCCCCGGGAAGGTTCTCATTTCCCGGATGATGACCTTGTCATAGGTCTTGGTATTGCCGCTGATCTGGATGTCGTGGATCTTGGCGGGCTGCCCTTCAATGAAGGTGAAGTCCACGTTGACAATATTGTCCACGATGTCCCGCTGGGGTTCCACCGTGATGTAGATGTAGCCCCGGTCGGCGTAGATCTGCTGCAGGTTCGACAGGGTTTCGAGGTACTCGTCCTCCTTGAAGACTTTGCCTTTATCCATCCAGATCATGTCGGCTATCACCAGGTCTTCAAAGACGGTGTTTCCCTGCCACGCGATATCCCCGATGTAGTATCTGGGGCCCTCGTCGACATGAATGACCAGGTCCAGTTTTTCCCGATCCTCGCGAAAATTCAAGTCCACATCGATGACAGCGGCATCCAGGAAACCTTCGTTCCTGCAGTGTGTGACAATCCTTTCCCTGTCATCCTCGAACTGCTGCTTCTTGAAGGTGCCGCTGCGCAGAAATCCCTTGGTTCCCTGCTTCATGGCGCCGCGCAGCTCGCCCGCATCCAGTTGGGTGTTGCCTTCGAAGGAAATGGTCTGGACCTTGACCTTCCGTCCTTCAACGATGGTGATCACCAGGTCTTCCATGTTGTTGGCGTCAACCACGGTCGAATCCGTGTTGATGGCCACGTTGTAGTAGCCCTTCTCGTAGTAGACCGCCCGCAGGGGTTTCAGTTCGCGTCTTGTCACCGCCGGGTTGGCGAACTGCCCCACATGCAGAGGGAAGGCCTCCCGCAGATCCTTTTCCTTGACCTTCTTGTGCCCATTGAAACGGATTGTGCGGATACGGGGAAATTCCTGCAGGTTAATGATGAGTTTCACCCCCTCGGGGATGTCCTGCTGGTAGATGAATACATCGGAAAATTTCTGGGTCTCGAAAAGATTGCGGATGCCCATGGACACCGCTTCCCTGGAATAGGGCGCACCGGCCTCCAGACCCGACCAGGCGAGAACCTGGCGGGATCCCACGGTCAAGGCCCCAACGACCTCGATTTCATGAATGGTTGGTGGTCCGGTGGTCTGGGCAGATGAGTCTTGAACAAGACCCAGGGCCAGAACAGCTAACCAAAGGAACGCAATGCGTCTCATATCCGGAAACGGGCTCCCCCGAGATCGGGTCCAAAACGAAAAGTGGCCAGGGGCCGGGCAATTGCCCGGTGATCGAGCAATTGCCCGATCGCGCCGAACTGGTCATCCTACCCGCCTCCATGCGGGAAGTTCCCGGACAGAAGGTGAACTGCAGGCGGCAGGGGAAAAATAGGTTAACGGGAGGGATTAGGGAAGCACCGATTGAAAGCCATATGAAATGGGCCGGAACTTTTGTGTTCCGGCCCAGGGCAACGCGGAGGTTTTTGGATCGCAGTCAGCGTCCCATCAGGTTTTTACTTCCTCCATGGGCACGGTCTTGAAGGACAGCTTACCGCCCTTGACCCCGATCACCAACTTGCTCTTGCTGGTAACCTCGCCACGCAGGAGTTTCTCACTCAGGGGGTCCTCCACATGCTTCTGGATGGCCCTGCGCAGGGGGCGAGCCCCCATTTGGGGATCATAACCAACATCGCACAGAAAATCCTTGCAGGCCTTGGTGAACTCGAAGGATATCTCCAGGTTGACCAACCGGCTGCTGACATCGTCCAGGAGAATATCCACGATTTTGGACATGTCATCCCGGTCCAGGGCGTTAAAGGTCATGATCTCGTCGATCCGGTTCAGGAATTCCGGACTGAATGTCTTGCGCAGATCCATATCGATATTCGACTGAACCCGCTGATTGGAATGGTCCTGCTCGTCGGAACCGAAGCCGACCCCGCGAATGCCATGGGTCTTTCGGCTGCCGACATTACTGGTCATGATCAGGACGGCGTTGCGGAAATCGACCGTACGGCCAAAGCTGTCGGTCAGTTGACCGTCATCCAGGACCTGCAGAAGGATGTTGTACACATCCGGGTGAGCTTTCTCGATTTCATCCAGCAGGATTACCGAATAGGGTTTGCGCCG
>JAGLCY010000073.1 GCA_023270185.1 Candidatus Krumholzibacteriia bacterium
AGACGTCTGGCCACCTCTGTCTTTCCCACCCCGCTGGGACCGAGGAAAATGAAGGAACCAATGGGACGGCGAGGATCCCTCAGCCCGGCGCGGTTGCGCCGGATGGCCTTGGAAACAGCCGTAAGCGCCTCTTCCTGGCCGATGACCCATTTCCCCAGTTCTTCTTCCATACGGAGCAGTTTGTCGGTCTCCTCCTCCTCCACTTCGGACACGGGAATGCCGGTGATGGCCGCGATCACGCTGCAAACGAGCTTGGTATCGACCATGGTCTGGGGTTCCGCGTTATCAGAATTCCAGTTCTGCTTGAGGGTCTGGAGCTCGTTCTTGAGAGCCTTTTCCTCATCCCGGAAGGCGGCGGCCTTTTCAAACTCCTGGGCCGCGATGGAGGATTCCTTTTCGGTGATGACGTCTTCGATCTTTTTTTCCATATCCCGCAGATCCGGTGGCACGACGGTCATGCTCAAGCGGGCGCGGCTGCCGGCCTCATCGATGATGTCGATGGCCTTGTCCGGCAGGGCCCGGCCCGAAATGTACCGGTTGGAAAGCCAAACACTGGAGCGAAGGGCATCGTCATCGTATTTCACCCTGTGATGGGCTTCGTACTTGTCCCTGAGACCGAACAGGATCTCGATGGTCTCCTCCTCGGTGGGGGGATTGACCATTACGGGCTGGAAGCGCCTCTCGAGCGCGCCGTCCTTTTCGATGAACTTCCGGTATTCGTCCATGGTGGTGGCGCCCACGCACTGGATCTCACCACGGCTCAAGGCGGGCTTGAGCATGTTCGAGGCGTCGATGGCGCCCTCTGCTCCACCCGCGCCGACGATGGTGTGCAATTCATCGATGAAGAGGATTATGTGGGGATTTTCCCTGACTTCCGCCATGATCTGCTTGAGGCGTTCCTCGAACTGCCCCCGGTATTTTGTTCCCGCGACGACGCTGGCGAGATCAAGGGTGACGATCTCCTTGTCACGCAACAGGCTGGGTACGTTGCCCTCGATGATCTTGGTGGCGAAGCCCTCGACAATGGCGGTCTTGCCCACGCCCGGCTCTCCGATCAGCACCGGATTGTTCTTTTTGCGCCGACTGAGAATCTGGATGCAGCGATCGATTTCGGCATTGCGACCGATGGTCGGATCGAGTTTACCCTCCCTCGCCATATCGGTCATGTTGCGGCCGAACTGCTCGAGAACCGAGTTTTCCTTTTTCTTGGGCTGCTTGCGTTTCCTGGTCCCCGCCGCCCTGCCGAAGGGTTCACTTCCACCCAGGGATTTCATGACCTCGCGCTTGACGACCTCGTGATCCGCCCCGAGTTCGCTCAGAACCCTGGCGGCAACGCCTTCACCTTCCCTGATCAGCGCCAGAAGCAGATGCTCGGTGCCCACGTAGTTGTGATTGTGAAGCCTGGCTTCGTCGATGCTCAACTCGAGCACCTTTTTCGCCCGGGGCGTGAAGGGTATTTCCCCGATACTCACCGGCCCCATCGGCGCGTTCACCGAATCCTCGACCGCCTTTTGGATGCGTTCGAAATCGATGTTCATTCGCCGCAGGACGTTGGCAGCCACTCCCTCGCCTTCGCGGATGACTCCGAGGAGAAGATGTTCCGTGCCGATGTAGTCGTGTTGCAGGCGTCCGGCCTCGTCGCGGGCGAGAAACAGGACTTTGCGGACTCTCTGGGTGAAGCGGTCATTCATGCGGAAGCGCCTCCATTCGCGTGACCCGGGTTCCTGTACCAAGGACCAGTTCCGTCTGTGCCTGGGAAGTTGGGCAGACACGACCAGAAACCCACTGGCAAAAATATACTGGAGCCTTCAATCCAACGCTAGCTTAGCCTCGGAAACCTGCGGAAGGCCGCCCCGTTAACAAGAGGCGTTCTCTACCAGGTTTTCGCCTCTCAGGGGGGAAACTTTACCGCTGATTAGGCAACTATTGGAGGATTGGCATATCATTCTGCGGCAAAAACTTCCCGCAACAGAGCCGCCCGGGCGGCGGATTTTTCCCGGCTGGCCAAAGGTCGCCCGGCAGCCATCTCCAGATGGCCGGCCTGTTGCTGCATCAGGACCCTGTTCAAAATGCCAGGCTGCAGGGGCTCAAGAACTCCCAAACCAGCCCCCAGTCGTATGTTGGAAAGATGATCAAAGGTTTCCTGGGCCGTGATCAGCCGGGATTGCCTAACCGTGGCCAGGCTCCGGTGGACCATGTCCTCGATTCCCAGAGGATCCCTGGCGTACAGCTGATCCCTGGCCGAACGTTCGTAGATGATGATTTTCCCCACATGGACCTGGAAATCCTCAGCGATTTCCTGTTCGTCCTTGCCCAAGGTGACCAGGTTGGCAATCCGAAACAGGGCACCCCGAACGGTGCTGCCCTCCCCCAGCAGTCCCCTGACGGAGAACTGGAGCTGCCGCAGGGCGTTGAGAACCTTATCGATCTCCCCGGCCAGGACCAGGCCCGGTAGGTGAATGAGCGAAGAAACATGGAGCCCGGTGCCCACATCGGCCGGACTGGCGGTCAGATAACCCAGGTCCTCGGCGAATGCCGGTTCGACTTCCTGCTCCAGATGGGAATCGATCCGCAAGACATCCACCAGGGCACCGGATGGATCGAACCCGGCACGAAAAGCCACCAGGTGGATGTGGTCCTTTTCATTGATCATCACCGCCCGATCCAGTCGCGGTGATAGAACCAGCCCCCGGTGCTGGGGAACCTTGACAAGGGCCGGACTTGCCAAGTTCATTTCCTGGAGAACTCTCCGCATATTGGGTTCGAGTTGATCCATATCCAGCAGCCAGCCACCGGAAAATTCCGGAAACCGCGGCAGACGCCTGGCCAAGTCCCCAAAGATCGTGCCCAACTCCACGGCTGAGGCATGGTGCGGAAAGGGAAAGGTTTCCAAATTCCGCGCCAGCCTCACACGGGTGGAAACCACGATATCCGATGCCGGCCCACCGGCATCCAGCCAGTCAGCCTCCCTGTCAGGGAAATTCTCGAAGAAGGGGATCATTACGCGGAAGTCCCTTCCGGAGGTCCGATCGACTCGAGGCGTTGGATTTCATCCCGCAAACGGGCCGCCTTTTCGAAATCCTCCGCGGCAATGGCTTTTTCCAACGCGACCCTGGTCCGCAGGAGAACTCCCGGTCGGTTGGCCCCTTCGACGGCGGGACGGGGAGTCTTGCCGAGATGGGAGACATGCCGGTGCAGGTGGCCCAGGATGGCAAGCAGAGGACCCCGAAAAGCTTCATAGCAACTGGGACATCCCAGCAGGTTGGTTTTTCTGAATTGATCGAGGGTGTACCCGCAGACCCGGCAGGCGGGAAGATCGGTCTGTTCCATTTCCCCCTGCGGTTCGAAAACCTGGCCCAGAAAGTTGGCCAGTGAGAAGTCATCCTCTTCACTGTTCCCGCCTTCCGGGTTTCCTCCGAAACGGAACCCCGGAATTTCTTCACCATCCTCGGAAGCGCGTCCGGCACACACCGCGCACAACCACTGGCTTTTCCGGTGTCCGTCGACCAGTTCCACCAGGTGAACGGTCGCGTCTCTCTGTCCGCAGCGTTGGCAGATCATCAAGAAATCTCTTCCGCCGGCACAAGCCGGCCGTCCTGCAACTCGAGTTTCCGATCCGCCCGGTCCGCAAGGCGGGTATCATGGGTAACAATAACCAGAGCGGTGCCTTCCTGCTCCCTCATGGTAAAAAGCATATCCCCCAGGCGGGTCCCTATTTCACGGTCCAGATTTCCGAAGGGCTCGTCGGCCAGGACGACACGGGGTCGATTCATGAAGGCGCGGGCCACGGCCACCCGCTGCTGTTCACCTCCCGAGAGTTCACCCGGCAGGTGGTTGGCGCGGTCAGCAAGTCCCGTCATTGCAAGGAATTCAAGGGCACGCTGCTTATCCTCGGCCTGGACCTTGCCGCGGCCCCGGACCGGGATGAGCAGGTTTTCCAGGGCGGAAAAATCCGGCAACAGGAAATGGAACTGGAAGACGAATCCCACCCCGGCAGACCGCCACCGGGACATGGCGGTGTGATCACTCATGTCCAGGATTTCACCGTGAAGATACACCTCGCCGGAGGTGGGGCTGTCCAGGCCACCCAGAATGTTCAGCAGGGTGCTTTTCCCCGATCCGCTGGGCCCGGTCACGGCCACTGCTTCCCTGTCCTCCAGGGCGAACTGGCAATCCTGGAGAACTTCCACAGTCCCTGCGGCCCGCGGGAATTTCTTGGTCAGGTTTCTGGCCTCCAACAGCAACGACATGGGTTATGCGGCCTTTCCTTACGATCAGGTGTAACGAATGATATCCATGGGCTTGAGGTTGGAAGCCTCCCAACTGGGCCACAGGCCGGCCAGAAGGGCCATCAACAGGCTGATACCCGCCACCAGGAAAAAATCACCCCACTGAAGCAGCACCGGAATGGTTTCCACGAAATATACGTCACCAGGCAAAGTGATTCCGAAGCGGTGGAGGAACCAGATGACGACCAGACCGACAAGGCTGCCGAAAAACACTCCCACCGCGCCCAGCCATACCCCGTTGATCAGAAAAACTCCCATGACCTGGTTGCGTCTGGCGCCCATGGCCAAAAGAATGCCGATCTCCCGTCGCCGTTCCCCCACCATCATGGTCAGGATGCCGATGATGTTGAATCCGGCGATCAGGATAATCATGCCCAGCAAAAGGATCATGATGATCTTTTCCAGTTTGATCCATTCGAAGAGGTTGGCGTTGAGCGCCATCCAGTCGGTCGCGTAGTAATCGTAACCCAGTTCGTCTTCCAGGCGGTCGGAAACACGGTCGGCCCGCATCAGGTCAACCACCTTGACCCCGATCATTGACGCTCCTCCGGGCGCGTAACCGAAGAATTCCCGGGCCGCCGTCAGATCGACATAAACGAACCGGCTGTCGAATTCGAACATGCCGGTTTCAAAGAAACCGACCACCACGAACTGCCGGCTTTCGGCCTCGATCCGATCAAGGTCGAGTTCCCCGTTGACCGTCGTCAGGACCACCGTATCCCCGGTCGCCGCGTAGAGGCTGTTGGCCAAATCCGCTCCCAAAATGACCCGAGGCACACCCTTACCAGTGAGGTCGTCCAGCACCGAGGCGTTGGGCAGGAGGTAACGGCTCAGGGGTTGGACCGTGTCGACCAGATGGGGCTCGATTCCCCACGCCACAATCTCTTTGATCCGTGGCGGACCGATGGTTCGCGAGGCGGTGGCCAGTCCCACCTGCCGAATGAAGGGCGCCACCCCCACCACTTCCGGATCCTGGCCGACGATGTCCATGATCCTGCCCAGATCGGTGAACCCCTCCGGAGCGGATGTGATGATGGAGATCATCGGCATGTTCTCGACGAAAGTGCGTCGCATTTCACTGTGGAAGCCGTTCATCACCGCCAGGGTGATGTTCAGAACCGCCACCCCGATGGCGATACCCACAATAGCCGTCACGCTGCCCCGGCTCAGGAAGCGGCTATGCCGCCTGCTGCGCAGATATCTCCTGGCAATGTATCCCGCGAATTCCATCTAGGTCCGGCCGCCTTCCGCGTTATCATTTCGATCGGTCTGCTCCGGCCTCATATGGGGAAACAACAGCACGTCGCGAATGTTGTTGGTATCCACCAGCAGCATGATCAGGCGATCGACGCCCAGCCCCATCCCGCCAGTGGGCGGCATGCCCTGCTCCATGGCTTCCAGAAAAGCTTCGTCGATGGGCTGGGCCTCGTCGTCTCCCGCCTCCATCAACGCCTTCTGGTCCTCGAACCGGCGACGCTGTTCGCGCGGGTCGTTCAACTCGCTGAAGCTGTTGGCCACTTCGAATCCGGCGATGAACAGTTCGAAGCGCTCCACCAGACCATCGGTTTCCCGATGTGCCTTGGCCAGGGGCGA
>JAGLCY010000074.1 GCA_023270185.1 Candidatus Krumholzibacteriia bacterium
CCGTTCAGGGTCAAATCATTGAGAATCTCCATACTGGCATTGGAATCCTCCCCGATAATGAAGTCTCCCTCGATGGTCACGCCGTCCAGCTTTCCGCTGACCCCGCTGTATTCCAGGGCGGTTTGAACGACCGCATCGATCAAGACCCCTCCCTCCATGGCAAACTGTCCACTCACCTGAACCGTGGACGCCACGGTCAAGCTGCCGCCCGTGATCACCAGGTTTTCCATGCAGGCGATGGAATTTGCGTACTGGACACCGGAGGAAACCGTGATGGTGTAAACGCCGGCAGCCCGATCGATCACTACATCGTCACCAGATCCAGGCGCCAGGCCGGTGCTCCAGTTGCTCCCCTGGTGCCACTCGCCGTCGGCATCCACGTTCCAGGTTACCGTCTCGGACCAGGCCGCCGATCCCTGGCAAATCAGAAACAGGAAAAGAAGGAGAGGGAGGCAGTACTGCCTGAAAGGATTTTTGACCAGTTTGTTACCTGAATTGATCATGACGACGCCTCCGAATCTGGAGCCGGTATGCATTTAGAGGCGCTCGGGGGAGCACCTATCAAAAAAATCTATCTGCAATGTGATTTGAACGATGTTCAAGGCGAATCCATCCCTTGGATACAGGATAGTTGAAATGATCTTACGATGTCAACGTACTCGCTCCAGACGAGGGGAATGCAATTTTTATATCTCCACATATTTAGATTTAGAAAATCAATCCCAATTTAACGAATTCGCCATAATAATTGTTATTTTAGTTGAATTCTTGTTATTACTGCTCTACACTCAAGTGGTTAAAAATAAATGTTCAATTCGTCCGGTAGACTGAAGGGGAGTTGCCGGAGCGTTTTCATTTTCGAGGCCTTTTTACATTTCGGCAACTCCCGATCACACCACATGAACATGGGGAGTTGTTGTTATGCGTTCCGCGTATCTCTTTTTCCTGATCCTGCTGCTGATTTCCACAGCTACCGGACCAGCCCTGGGCCAGGGCCGGGTAACGGACGGCCAGCAGGCTCTGTACGGATTCGAAGAAGGATCCGGTTCAACCGTCCATGATATTTCCGGGGTTGGCTCTCCCCTCGATCTGGCCATCAATGATCCCGGTGCGGTTACCTGGATTCCAGGGGGTGGTTTGACACTAAACCTGCCCGCCTTGATTTCTTCCGCTGGACCGGCGACCAAGATCATCGAAAGCGCGATGACCAGCAACGCTCTTACTGTCGAGGCCTGGGTGACGCCCGCCAATACGACCCAGGACGGACCGGCTCGCATCGTGACTCTTTCGGAAGATCCCTACGTTCGCAACTTCACCCTGGGCCAGGGGGCCTACGAGGTGGGGAGCAACATCTACAGCATGCGGTTGCGTTCCACCGAAACCGATTTGAACGGCCTGCCTTCCCTGGCTACGGACCCCGGGTCCCTGACCACCACCTTGACGCACGTGGTCTTCACCCGTGATGCCGGCGGCACCAACAACCTGTACATGGATGGAGTCCTGGTGGCCACCGACAATCCGGGCGGGGACCTGTCCAACTGGGACACCTCATACGCCCTGGCCCTGGGCAACGAGGCCATCGATGATCGCCCATGGCTCGGCGACTACCATCTGGTCGCCATCTTCGACCGCGCGCTTTCCGGGGTGGAAGTGCAGCAGAACTTTACCGCCGGACCCTTCATCACCCCCCAGCCCCCGACTATTGTCGTGCAGCCGGTTAACAAGACCGTCATCGAGGGTCAGGCCGCGACGTTCTCGGTGATCGCCGCAGGCACCGGTCCCCTCGCCTACCAGTGGCAAAAGAACCAGGCCGACATTCCCGGCGCCACCGGCTCGAGTTACAACTCCGGCGGGACCACCCTGGCCGATGACGGCGCCATGTTCCGCTGCGTCGTGACAAACAGCGAGGGCCAGGCCATCAGCGACGAGGCCCTGCTGACGGTGCAGGAATACAGCGGAGTCCTGCGCATCATGCCGCTCGGCGACTCGATCACATATGACAATCACACTGCCGACACGCGGCCCGAAGGAGAACGAATCTCCTATCGCTATCCCCTGTGGCAGCTGCTGACCAACGCCGGGGCGAGCTTCGAGTTCGTGGGCGGAGTGAATGCAGGTTACGACATCATTCCCGATCCCCAGGATGCCCACAACGAAGGGTGGCCGGGCTGGACCGACACCCAGATCGCCGACAACATCTACAACTGGCTGGTGGCCAATCCTGCGGACATCATCCTGCTTCACATCGGAACCAACGCCCTGAACGCCAGTTCAGCGGATGTGGAAAACATCCTGAACGAGATCGACCGGTATGAAACCGATTCCGGGTTGCCGGTCCATGTTTTATTGGCCAGAATCATCAACCGTTCGAGCTACAGCCTGACCACCACCCAGT
Organism: Candidatus Krumholzibacteriia bacterium; assembly: GCA_023270185.1. Lineage (GTDB taxonomy): Bacteria > Krumholzibacteriota > Krumholzibacteriia > LZORAL124-64-63 > LZORAL124-64-63 > JAGLCY01. The sequence continues at coordinate 2,396 of JAGLCY010000074.1, forward strand.
TCAACAACAACGTCGAGGCCATGGCCATGGCCCGGGTCGGCGACGCCATCACCATGGTGGACATGGAGGACGGGGCGGACATCAACTACGCCTATGCTTCCAGCGGCGGGGACATGTACGACAACCTGCACCCCACCGACGACGGGTACGCCAAGATGGCCTACGCCTGGTACGTGGCCCTTCAGGCACTCATGCCCGACGCGAGTCTGAACTGCCCGCCCGGCATCGATCACTACTGGATGATGGAAAAGGAATTCGCGCCCTACGTGAACCAGTTCGGCATGATTGCCAGATCCACCGATCCTCCCAGCTGGACATCCGGCCGGGTGGGTTACGCCCAGCTGTTCGACTACACCAACGAGGTGAACGTCGAAGACGACGGCAGCCTCGACTGGGGTTCCACCGACAGTTTCACCATGGAATTCTGGATGAAGAAGGCCAACCCGGTTCACGGCAATACCGTCAACGAAAACGAGGTCATCCTGGGCCGTGACGACCCTGCCACCCAACAGCATTGGTGGCTGGGTGTGTCGGCGCAGACAAGTCCCCCGGGTCAGATCTGTTACCGTTTGCATGACAACAATGCCAACTCCGCCATCATTTACAGCACAACCGCGGTTCAGGATGGTGTGTGGCACCATATTGCGGCTGTTCGCGACAACGCGACCGGTATGAACTACCTGTACGTCGACGGCGTCCTGGAAAACAGTATCGCTGTGAGTTACCCGGCAGGATTCGCGGGCAACGATGTGCCCTTGAATGTCGGCTGGCTGAATCTCAGCGGTGGGTTCCACTACGACGGGATCCTGGACGAAGTCGCCTTCTACGACCGCGCCCTCGGCGAGACCGACATCATGAGCCACTTCGTGGCCGGGTCCGGCGGTATGGGTTACTGCACCGGCGGCGAAATGGCGCCGATCATCACCTCGAACCCGGTGACCCACATCTACGCCGATCAACTCTACGCTTACGATGTGCAGGCTGTCGGCAATCCGACCCCCGGGTACGCATTGCTGAACGGTCCGGCAGGGATGACCATCGATGCGGCCACCGGGCTGATCGACTGGACTCCCACCGGCATCGGCGATTTCCCGGTGGAGGTGGAATCCTCCAATACCCAGGGCACGGATACCCAGATGTTCACCCTGTCGGTAACCGTACGTCCGCTCTGCCCTGAAGGTATGGACACCTACTGGAAGCTCGACGAAACCTCGGGCAACACCTACGCCGACTATTACGGCGGGTATGACGGTCAGGCCCTCGCTTCACCACCAACGCCCGCTTCACCGGGTGTGGTGGGGGATTGCCAGGATTTCAACGGCACTTCCAACTACATCTCCGTATCCGACGACCCGGTGTTCGACTGGGCGGCGGACGAGAACTTCACCATCGAGTTGTGGTTCAACCTGACCAACGTGGCCAGCCGCAACAAGGTGATGATAGGACGCGACCAGAATTCCTCCACCCACTGGTGGCTGGGCGTAAACATGAACACCGGTTACGCCACCTGGAACCTGCTGGACGCGAATCGCACCGGGGTCGCCGTTTCCGGCTCGACAAGCCTGAACGACGGCCAGTGGCATCACATGGTCGCGGTCCGGGACGAAAGCCTGAACCAGAACCGCCTGTATGTGGACGGCGGCCTGGTCGGAACATCCGTCCACGATTATACGGCCGGATTCCAGGCAAACACGACCACAGGCATCGGCTACATGGCCTACAACAACACGCCTGATTACTTCTACGACGGCCTGCTGGACGAAGTGGCCCTCTACACCCGGGCTTTGAGCGTAGGCGAGATCGCCGACCACTGGAACGAAGGCGCGGGTAAGAGCTATTGCTCCGATGACGCGGAAATGCCGGTCATCATTTCCACGCCCGTTGCTTCAGGCGTGGCGGGAGAATCCTACGCCTACGATGTGGACGCCGCGGGTAATCCCGCGCCTGTATTTGATCTGCTGACCTACCCCGCGGGGATGACCATCGATTCGGTCACCGGCGTGATCGATTGGCTGCCGACAGCCTCGGGGATTTATGACGTGGAAGTGGAAGCAACCAACGCCATGGGCTCCGATACGCAGTTCTTCACCATCACGGTTACGGAACCCGACGTCTGTCCTGCCGACATCAGCGCCTACTGGAAGATGGATGAAACTTCAGGATCCCCGTTCGTGGATTGGGTTGGCGACGCTGACGCCAATTGTTCCTCGTGTCCCGACCCGGTAGCCGGCCTGATCGGGGGCGCCCAGTGGTTCGACGGGACCGACGAAGTCAACGCCCCGGCCTCCGGTATCTTCGACTGGGCGGCCGACGCCAGCTTCACCATCGCCTACTGGATGAAGACCGATCAGAGCACCGCGGGCAATCGCGTCCTGTTCGGACGTGATGACGGCGGCAGTCTGCACATGTGGATCGGTTGCGATGACAACGGCACCGTCAGGTTCCAGCTCAGGGAACCCGGGGGCGATTACGTCTATCTCGGCGGGACCGGCCAGGTGCTCAACGACAACCAGTGGCACTTCGTCATGGCTGTTCGTGACAACGACCTGGATCGCAACGCCATCTACGTGGACAACGAGCTCATCGACGAGACGACCCACGATTACACGGTCGGGTTTGCCTCCACCGCCATGCTCAACATCGGATACCTCAACGTCGGCGGTCACTACCGGTATCACGGCGCGATGGATGACATCGCGGTCTACGACCGGGCCCTGACCGACGTTGAAATGTGGCAGCGGTACGAAAACGGGAAAGCCAATCTCGACCTGTGCGCGGCCGTATCCCCCGCGTTCATCTCACTGCCTGTCCTGGACGGCAACCAGGGCGAACCCTACAGCTACAACGCGGGCGCCACAGGCAACCCCGGACCCACCTACTCGCTGACCACCGCCCCTGCGGGCATGACCATCGATCCGGTGACCGGCATGATCGACTGGATCCCCGCCGATGCCGGACCAACCAGCGTGGTCGTCGCGGCGTCCAACTCGGCCGGAACCACGGAACAGGCCTTCACCGTGGAAGTGGAGGAATTCCTGCCCTTCCCCGACTGCATGGTCTCCTGGTGGCGGATGGATGAAACCGCGGGCCCACCCTACCGCGACCTGCGGGCAGGATTTGACGGTACAGCGTCCAACACTCCGGCGCCGGTGGCCGGAATATTGGGCGGTGCCCAGCTTTTCGACGGTCTCACCGACGAAGTCGACGTGGCCGACGCCGATCAGTACGATTGGGCCGGCGACGCCAGTTTCTCCATCGAGTTCTGGATGATGACCAACAATGGCGGGACCACCCAGGTCATCGTCGGCCGTGACGGCGGCGACGGCAACGACACCCACTGGTGGATCGGAACCACGACCGGCAACACGGTCAATTTCGGTCTGCGCGACACGGCCGGGCAGTACGTGGGCACCACCTCGACGACCACCGTGGTCGACGGCGACTGGCATCACGTCGTTGCCGTCAGGGACGTGGCGCTCGGCCAGAACCAGATCTGGATCGACGGCGTGAATGAAAAATCAATGCCGGCTACTTACGCGGGCAACTTCGCCTGCAACGCGAACCTCAACATCGGCTACCTCAACCTCAGCGCTCATTACCGCTATCCCGGCGCGGTGGACGAGGTGGCCATCTACTGCCGGGCCCTGGGCGAAACGGAAATCCTGGCGCACTTCAACGGAGGGGCTGGAGTGGAATACTCCGATCCCATCCCGCCGATCATCACCAGTCTTCCCTTCCTCATGGCCTATGAAGGCCAGGCCTACGCCTACGATGTCGAAGCCACCGGCGTCCCGACGGCTACCTACGCGTTGACGGATCCGCCGGCCGGGATGACCATCGATCCGGTCACCGGCATCATCGGCTGGGTCGCCGGAAGCACGGGGGTCTATGACGTTACCGTCACGGCTTCCAACGGCCAAGGCGATGACACCCAGGTGTTCGCCATCAACGTTTCACCCGAACCGGTCTGTCCCGCGAGCATCACCTCCTACTGGAAGCTGGATGAAGCCGCGGGTTCGACCTATCTCGACTCGTACGACGGACTCCACGCTTCGGCGTCCCCCGCGGCGCCCGCACCGGCGGCCGGCGGAATCGTCGGCGGAGCCCAGTACTTCAACGGGTCCAACAATTACATCACCGTTCCGGATGATCCTTCGCTCGACTGGGCGGCCGATGCCAGTTTCACCATCGAACTGTGGACCAATTCGACCGAGAGCACCGGCAACAACCAGGTGATGGTCGGCCGGGACCAGGCCGGCGGTTATCCGCACTGGTGGATAGGTGTCAACACATCCGGGATACCGTTCTGGAACATGTTGGACACCAACAAGAACGGAGTGGCCATTACCGCCACGGAAGGCATTCGTGACGGGGAATGGCACCACATGGTCGCGGTCAGGGACGAGAGCCTGAACGAAAACCGGCTGTACGTGGACGGCGTCCGGGTCGGCCTCGAGGTGTACGACTACACCGCCGGCTTCGACGCCACGACCACTCTGGGCATCGGCTACATGGCCTACAACGGCAACCCGGGATACTTCTACAAGGGCATGCTGGACGAAGTGGCCCTCTACGGTCGGGCTCTGACCATCGATGAGATCCAACACAACCATGATCTGGCCCGGATGGGTTACGGTTACTGCGATGTCTTCGCGCCGGTGTTCCTGACCTCACCGGTAACCGTGGCTGCGGTTGGTCAACCTTACTCCTATGTCGCGGAGGCTTTCGCCAATCCCCTGCCGGTGACCTTCGGGTTGGCGGACGGGCCGGCGGGCATGACGGTGGATCCGGTCACGGGTCTGGTCGAATGGGTGCCCGCGAACGCGGGCGAATCCCCCGTAAGCCTGACGGCCACCAACGAGGGCGGCGTCACGACCCAGGACTTCACGATCGCAACCAGTTACGGAAACGCGCCACTGATCATGTCGATCTCGGATGTCGGGAACGACCAGGGTGGTCAGATACGGCTCGTATGGAACCGTTCGGTGCATGACGCAACGGATTCCGGCCTGGTTATCGAGGGTTACGGCGTCTACCGTCGGCAGGACTCCAACAAGAGCACCAATGGCGGCGACAAGATTGCGGGATGGGATTACATCGACACCGTTCCCGCCCGAGGTGACGGGATCTACCAGTTCGTCGCTCCGACTCTCTGCGACAGCACCGACACCGGTGGCATCTGCTGGTCGGCATTTTTCATCTCGGCCATGACCCCGGATCCCCTGGTGTTCTTCGATTCCGCTGTGGACAGCGGCTATTCGGTGGACAACCTGGCACCTCCGGCACCGGTCGCGTTCCAGGTCGCCTATAACCATCTGGGCAACACCCTGAGCTGGGACGAAAGTCTAGCGCCCGACCTTCGGTCATATCTGGTTTACCGGGGCAAGACGGTTGATTTCGAACCCGACGCGAGCAATCTCGTGGCCTCCGTGGTCTCCATCGAGTGGTTCGATGATGCGGCCGGCCTGGAGGGCAATCCCTTCGAGTTCTTCTATCGGATCGCCGCCCAGGACTTCGCGGGCAACACCAGCGACGCGGTCCAGGCAGGGGATATTTCCGGCGTGGGAGATTCGTCATTGCCCACCCGGTTCGCCCTGCACAACAACGTGCCGAACCCGTTCAATCCCATGACGACCATCAAGTACGACCTGCCAGTCGGAACCAGGGTGTCTTTGAGAATATTCGACATTTCCGGACGTCAGATCGCCGTGCTGAAAAACAGCGAATTCGAAACCGCCGGCCGGCATGAGGTTGTCTGGCGCGGTCGTGACCAGGCGGATCGACAAGTGGCCGCCGGGGTCTATTTCTATCGTTTGGAGGGAGGAACCTTCAGCCAGACCCGGCGCATGATGCTCGTGAAATGAGCGGACGGGCCCTGGTCAATAGAGCCCATAAATAGGGCTTTGGAGGTTTCAACCACCACAAAATCCGGATCCTGTCCCGGTTTAAGCCGGGACAGGATCCGAAGCTTCCCGCACGTATATCTGCACGTATATTGTCATTATTCATCAATCATGCTACACTTATGGCAAATTCGGTCTTTGCCCGGGTTCGCCCAAACACCCCGAAAACCCCTTGAGGAGCAGAAATGAATCGCCCAATCCTGTTGGCCGTGTTAGCCGCGGTCCTTACCGCCGGACTGTTGGTCACCGTTCCCTCCCAAATCGACAATGCCGACTCCAATGGGAAATCCTCCCTCTGGGCGGATCAAAAACAGGCCAAACTTGAGAACGCGCTTCTTCACGCCGCTCCGGGTTCGGACCGCGCCTTCAAATTGCAGCTGAAGCTGGATCGCCTCGAAGCATGGCGACAGGATCAGCCCCAACCGGGTTTTCCCGACGAGTTCGCCCAGGTACTTTATGATATGCGTGTGCCCAGCGACCGCACCGTTCCCGAGTATGAACCGGGTTATCGATTCCGTGAAATCGCCAAAGCTCCCCGCTCCGTCCGGTACGCCGACAAGTCCCTGGTCTGGAATTCGCGCGGTCCCGGGAATGTTGCCGGACGCGCCCGCGTGATCGTCGTGGACCCGATTGATGCGACCGGCGGCACCTGGTACATCGCCAGTGTCGGTGGCGGCGTCTGGAAAACCGACGACGAGGGCGCCACCTGGCGCGAACTCACCGACGACATGCCCACCCTGGCAGTCCAGTCGCTCGCCATGGCCGATTCGGACAACAATGTGATGTACGCCGGCACAGGCGAGAGCTATTACAACATCGACACCCTGAATGGTAACGGAATTCTCAAGTCGACCGACCGGGGGGAAACCTGGGCTCCCCTGGCCAGCACGATCAACGACCCCCGCTTCAACAACGTGTCCCGGATCGTGATCTCACCGACCGACCCCGACCTCGTAATCGCCTCGGCCACCGTCGGCCGCTACAAGGACGAAGCCACGCCCGAGTCGAACATCTTCCGCTCCACCGACGGCGGCGCCAACTGGGTCGTGGCCCACACCGAAGCCGGGCCCCGGATCACCCAGATCATCGCCGATCCCACCGATTTCAGCATTCAGTACGGTGCCATCGATGGCGGCGGCATCCTCAAGTCGACCGATACCGGACAGACATGGACGGCCATCAATAACGGAATCACCGACTTTTCCGGCCGTTTCGAGATCGCCATCTCGCCGGTCAACACGGACTACCTATACGTTTCGGCCGAGGGCGCCTCGGGCGCGGAACTCTGGGTCTCCTGGGACGCCGGAGCGACCTGGAACCAGACCGCCGAGTCCGGTGAGGCTGTCAACTGGCTCGGTGGCCAGGGCTGGTACGACAACACCATCGTCTGCCACCCCACCGACCCGACGACCGTTTACGTCGGCGGACCCGAGCTCTACAGCATCATTCTGAATTCCGTGGGTTCGAATACCCGTACGACAAGCCCTCTGGCCAGTTACTGGTTCCCCCATCCCGATCACCACTACCTGCAGATCATTGAACCTTCAAGCGGCGGCTGGTACCTGCTGGGCACCAACGACGGTGGGATCACGCGCACCAGCAGCGGAGTGTCGAATTTCACCATGCCGATCGAGGGCATGGTCACGACCCAGTTCTACGGCGTGGACAAGAGGCCGGGAGCCAGTGTCTACATCGGCGGCACCCAGGACAACGGCACCTGGCGATCACCAGAAAATCCCGACGCCAATTCGGAGTGGCTCCACCAGATCGGCGGCGACGGTTATGAAACCTCGTGGCACTTCGACGACCCCCAGAAAATCATGGGTGGTTACCAGTTCAACGGTTTGCAGCGGTCGACCGACGGCGGGGTGACCTGGTCTTCGGCCACCAGCGGCATGAGCGACACCGGCAGCGGAGCCGCGCCCTTCATCACCAAGATCGGCAAGAGCTGGAAACGACCCGACCACGTGTTCGCCGTGGGTGCTTCGGGTGTGTGGCGCTCGACCGACTTCGGCGCCAGCTGGAGTCTGGCCTCCATCAGTTCCTCCGATTGGGGCGATCTCAGCTCCTTCATGGACGTACGCGTGTCCAAGACCGATCCCGACATCGTCTGGGCCGGTTCGCGCATGGATGATGACGGCAAGATCAATGTTTCGACCGACGGCGGCGCTTCGTTCAGCGGTACCGCGGTATATCCTGACGCCACCATGGGCCGGATTTCCGGTCTGGCAACGCACCCCACCGAAGCGAACACGGCCTACGTGCTGTTTTCCTTCGCCGAGCGCCCCAAGATTCTCAGGACAACGAACCAGGGCGGATCCTGGACTGACATCAGCGGGTTCGGCTCGGGTACCGTCAGCACCAACGGCTTTCCCGACGTGGCCGTCTACGACCTGGTCGTTTGGCCCAACGATCCGGACCACATCTGGGTCGGCTCCGAAATCGGCCTGATCGAATCACTGGACGGGGGCGCCACCTGGGCCCTGGCCGACAACGGATTCCCCTCGGTGGGCATCTGGTTCATGAACGCGATCGAGGACGAGATCGTGGTCGGCACCCACGGCCGCGGCATCTGGTCGGTCAATATTCCCGAACTGGATGACAACCTGGTCTTCAATCCCCTGTTCGAATCCATGGCACAGATCCCGTCGGGCAACCTGGAACTGATGTTCAACCTGCGGTCGGAATACGACTCGACCCAGGTATGGATCGATGGAGTCATCGAAACGACCATCGGCGCCAACACGCCCAAGCAGATGGAAACCCTGAGCCTGCCCGTGCTGTCCGCCGGGACCCGAACCGCTTTCGCGCGGTCATTCAAGGACGGGACGAGTTACGACTCCATCTCTCGCCAGGCGGACGTGATCCCGGTGTCCTCACCCGTCTTCACCTACTCCAACACCTTCGACAACGACTTCGATGCCGACGACTTCGAACGGACCGACATCATTTGGTCCGTCCCGGCCGGTTTCAGCGATGGAGCCCTGCACACCAATCATGACTACAACAACAGTTCCTCTCCCGTGGCAATGCTCCTGCAGCCCATCGAAATCGCCCTCAACAGCGAGCTGAGCTTCGATGAAGTGGCCATCATCGAACCCGGCGAGGCCGGTTCGGCGTTCGGGGACAGCGACTTTTGGGACTACGTGATCGTCGAAGGCACCAGTGACGGAAGCAACTGGATTGCCCTGGGTGACGGCTGGGACGCCCGTGACGACACTGCCTGGCTGAGCGCCTACAACAGCGGTGGTAACGGAAATTCCTCCATGTACCGCACGCGGACCTTCGACCTGACCCAGACTTTCGCTCTTGGCGACGTGGTAAAACTGCGGTTCAGGCTGTTCGCCGACGCTGCCGTCACCGCCTGGGGATGGGCGATCGACAACGTCAACGTCACCACCGATTACTTGGCAGCGGCAGGCGACCTGCCGGCGGCCATGGCCCTGGAACAGAACTACCCCAACCCCTTCAACCCCAAGACCACCATCGCCTTCACTCTGGACCGTTCCGGACCGGTGAAGCTGCAGGTGTTCGATGTCCAGGGCCATCTGGTCCGCACCCTGGTCAACGAGATCCGCACCGCCGGACCGTACCGGATCGACTGGAACGGCAAGGATAACGCCGGGCGCGCGGCCGCGGCCGGAATCTACATGTACCGTTTGGCCACCGATGACGTGGTCCAGCAAAAGAAGATGACCCTTCTGAAATAAAGGGTCCTTTCGGGATCGGGCCGGGTGAAGTTATTTCGCCCGGCCCGTTGTTTTACCGTTTCGCCACCGTTGTTTCTCAGAAATTTATGACTGGAATATTGCGCACTTGGTATTCCGTTTCTATATTCCGCCCTCCAAAACCCGATCGATCATCCGGAGGAGAAACCCATGGGTATGAAACTGCCCGCCAACTATCGTCCATCCAGGGACGAGCCGTTCATGAACAAACGCCAGCTCGAGTACTTCCGCCTGAAGCTGCTCGCCTGGCATACCGAACTGCTTGAGGATTACAACGAGACGCGCAACCACCTGAAAAAGGGCGAACGCGCGGGTTCGGATTTCGCGGACATGGCCTCGGCCGAAACGGACCACGCCCAGGAGCTCCGCACACGCGACCGTGAGCGGAAACTGACCGCCAAGATCGACCAGGCCCTGGAACGGATAGAAAACGGCACCTTCGGTTATTGCGCCGAGACCGGCAACCCCATCGGCCTGGCCCGACTGGAGGCCCGCCCCGTCGCCTCCCTTTCGATCGAAGCCCAGGAGCGGCACGAGGAAGAGGAAATAAGGGGCCTGCGGGGTTAACCCCGATCAATCGTCGTCGGAATCAAACTGGCCGGGTTCATCCTGGCCGGTTTTTTTCACCGGGGCCTGCTCCAGAGTGGTTGGCACCTTCGGAAAATCTCCCTCAACGGCTTTTCCCTCGGCAATCTTGCTCTCCTCGTAGATATGGATATCCTGCTGCGGGAAGGGAATCGAGATACCTTCCTCGTCGAATCGCATCTTCACCGCGCGGGTCACATCCCAGTAGATATCCCAATAGTCGTCGGTCTTAACCCACGGCCGCACAATGAAATCGACGGAGGATTCGCCCAGAGTGTGCAGCCTCACCATCGACTCGGGTTTATCCAGAACCCGTTCGTGCTTCTCCAGGATGTCCTTCAAGACCTCTTCAGCATGGGGAATGTCGTCCGTATAGGCGATTCCGAATGTCATATCCACCCGTCGAATCCTCTGGTCGGTGACATTCTTGATGACATCCCCCCAGATCTTGCTGTTCGGCACCACGAGCTTCTGGTTGTCCAGGGTCAGGATACTGGTCGAAACCATGCTCATGTTCTCCACCTTGCCGAACACCCCGCTGATATCCACCAGGTCCCCCACGTCGTAGGGACGGTTGATGAGGATCATCATGCCTGCGGCCAGGTTGGACAGGCTGTCCTGCATGGCGAAACCCAGAATGAAACCGACGACACCGAAACCGGCAAGCAACGGCCCCAGGCTGAAGCCGAGTTGGGCCAGGCCGAAGACCAGGGCCAGGACGATGATCGCGTTCTTGGTGAAGGTCACGGTCATGCGCTTCAAAAGATGCGACATGTTGACTTTGGACCTGGCGAGGCTTTTCTCCACGATATGGCTGATCTGGTGGGCCAGGAATCGACCGACGATAAAAATGAGCAGGAACAGGATAATTTTTACCAGGTACGATGGGCCATTATCGGTTACCCAGTTAGTTATTCCATTCCAGGCCTGGCTAACGATTGTCCTGGTCGCCGAAATGTCGAGGAGCCCGGAAGCCAGGTCCTGGGTCGTAGCCAACAATTGGGTGCGATAAATATCATTGGGCATTTCCATCGAGTCCATGATGTCCAGAATGATGGCCTGACTCGCGGAAACGTTTTTGAGGTTCTTTTTGTTGGCGGTCAGCAAAACGGTCAGATCGGCGTCGCCGGGAGCATCTTTCAGCCGCCCACCCAGTTCGTTGATACGCAGTGTCGCAAGATCCATCCGGCCCGACAACTCATCCGCCCTATCGGTCAACAGGCCGGAGAAATCCTCTCTCTCCTGGGCGGTGTCGCGGCCGAAACCATCCAAATTCTCGATGTTGTCCCAACCGTGTTTGAAAAAGCCGTCCAACCGGTCGGCCAGAAGAGCAAGATCAGCTTCGAGAGCCAACCGTTCAGCAACCGGTGTATCAGGCCGTTTGGCTCTGAGATCGTCGATTTTCAACCGTAGTTCCCTGATCAATTCCCAGAGCCGGGGAGTCACCTTTTCATAGACATCCTCCGCTCTCTCACGTAATTGCCCGTGAGCCTCATCGCCCTTGATGGCGGTAACGATTTTTGCCAACTCATCGAGGGTCTCCATGAACCGGTCTCGGGTCTTGGCAAGCTGAAGCCGAAGAACCAGGCTGTCTTCCGCGCTGGCGGCCCCCTGCTTATCCCGGATACTTTGTCCTTCGGCGATAATTTTATCCAGGCGGTCCAGGACTTCCACACCCCGTTTCTCCACATCGGGGTCCTGATCCTGGGCGAAAAGCGAGATCGGAACGAGAAGCAGCAACAAAGCAAGAAAGGCCATCGTGGGCACGGTCAGAAAATGAATTCCCCGATTCCGAGTCATTCGCTTACCTCCAGATATCCGGTTGGTCGATTTTTCAGCATGAAACCAAACTACACCATGGGGAATGGATTCGGGCTAAGAAAATGTGGCTGTTTCCCCGGCCTGTCGATTCCTGTATTCCAGCGAAGCCACACCCAGGGCCACCGCCACGGCCAAGTCCACCCCACCCAGGATGCCCAGGCCAAGACCGTTGTCGACAAAAACACGTTTCAGAACGGCCATGAGAACCACCATCGAAATAATGAATACCAGCAGTTGAGGAGGATAGATCTGCCAGGGCCACATCTTCTCGGAGGATTCAGACAGCCGGCGAATGTTGGCGCGCATGCGGCGGCGCATCACCATCCGGGCCTTGAAAGCCCCGACCAGAATAAACACAGGCACGATCCAGTACAGATACGAGGTGGGCATCCCCGCTTTGATGGCGTGGCGAAACAGGCGAACGCAGGCCAGAACCAGGCTCAAAGAACCCAGAACCAACCAGGTCTGGGCCATGATCAAAAGAAAGCGGGCACTTATCATCTATCTTCTCATTCCTGGAAAATTGGGTTGGCATAAGAGCCTCAAAGATAAGGGAAGCGGATGAAGGCGCAATCCCTCCGATGGGTTGAATAAGGAAAATCCACCCCCGATGCGGTACAATTCACGGCGACCATCAATAATACCCTGACTGGAAAATGATGCCACAGACCGCCTACCTCATCGACACCATGGCCTATGTCTTCCGGAGTTTCTTCGGCATGCGCAGCATGTCCGCGCCCGACGGAACTCCCATCAACGCCGTTTTCGGACTGGGAATGACGATGCAGAAATTCCTCTCCGATCACCAGCCGCGAATGGTCGCGTGTTGTTTCGACGCCGGCTCCCAGACTTTTCGCAATGAAATGTATCCCGCCTACAAGGCAAATCGCGGCGCCCCGCCCGAGGAACTCGTGCCCCAGTTCGACCTGTGCCGGGAACTGGTGGCCAGGATGGGATTCGCGACCGTAATGACACCCGGGTTCGAGGCCGATGACCTGATCGCCTCGTTGACCGACCGCCTGCGCGACCGGGGCCACAATGTCGTCATCGTTTCGGGAGACAAGGACCTGGCCCAACTCCTGGAGCCCGGTGTCCGAATCTACAATCTTGCCAAGAACGAATGGTGGGACGCCGAAGGCACACCCGAACGGATGGGCGTCAAGGCCTGCCAGATCACCGACTATCTGGCCCTGACCGGTGACGCGGTGGACAACATCCCCGGAGTGCGCGGCGTCGGTCCGAAGGCGGCCGCCGCGCTGCTGGCTGAATTCGAGGATCTGGCGGCGATCTACTCCGGTCTGGATCGAGTGGAAACCCTGTCCGTGCGCGGCGCGAAAAGCCTCCGCCAAAAACTTGAAAATGATTATGAGAATGCCATGCTCAGCAGAAAACTTGTCGACCTGAACCACGCCGCCCCCTGTGATGTGAAGATCGATGACCTCGAATACTCGGGCGCGGATTCGGATGAACTGGAGGCTTTTTCGGAAAAGTGGGGGCTCAAAAGGGTGGCTGATCGCACCCCAAAGCGTTAATTTCGTCTGTTTTTCGTCAATTAATTCAGTTTTTTTTCAATTTTTCCGGAAAATACCTGATGTATATGCTATATTTTGCAGACGAACAACTTGGAAGCAACAACCATTCATCAATGGGACTCGCCATCATCATGCTTCAACATATGAGATTCGGATTCCGGTTTGTGACTCGCCCCGCGACTTGGGTGGTCCTTGTTTGTGTTCTGCTGATTACCCCGGCCGCGCTCGGCCAATCCAGAACCCAGACCCGCAACGTTGATTCCCCACCTGACCAGTGGCCCCAGGCCTGTGTGATAGAGGGCAAGAGCGGTGACATCAAGACCCTGACCACCGACCCCTTGGGCATGCCCGTGCCCGACCCCCTGCAGGATATGTACGACGTTCTCCATTACGATCTGGCTGTGCAGGTCGATCCCGTCTACGGTTGGATCGCGGGCACCGTTACCGTCGTTTTCCAGGCGCGGGAACAGTCCATAAATCGTTTCGTGCTGGATTTTGTCGATGAGATGAATGTCTCGGTAATGCACATCACTTATCCCTACCCGGCCCGCGTTGCCTTTTTTCACAGTAATGACCAAATCACCGCAAGACTTGCCACACCGATCGAACCTTGGCAGTTCGGCATTATCAAGGTGCAGTTCTGGGGTCAGCCAGCACCGGATGGCCTGTTCGGCTACCGGGTGGATTTGAATGACGCGGGCGACCGCGTCGTCGCGACCGTCAGTGAGCCCTGGAGCGCGCGGTCCTGGTGGCCCTGTAAGGATGATCCCCGGGACAAGGCGACCGTCGCAACGCACATCAACGTTCCCACAGGTATGACCGCCGTGTCCAACGGGGTCTTTACGGGATTTGAAAACCGGACCTTCTCCTATGCGGAGTCACTTCCCATTTCGACCTATCTGGTCAGCCTGGCCGTGGCGGATTATACGGAACTGCAGGAACCCTATTCCGGAAGCGCCGGTCAATTCGACTTGCACCACTACGTATTTCCCGACCTGGCGGAAGACGCCCAGGCCGATTTCGCCATCCTGCCGGAAATGCTGGATTTCTGCGGTGATCTGTTCGGGCCCTATCCCTTCACGAATCAACCGTACGGCATGGTGCTGTGCCAGTGGGACGAAGCCATGGAGCACCCTACCGCGGTGACCTACGGCAACGTCCTGATCACCGGGGACGGGCAGTTCGATACCATCCTGGTCCATGAACTGTCCCACATGTGGTTCGGCAACCTCATCACTCCCGTGGATTGGACCCACATCTGGCTGAATGAGGGCTTTGCCACCTACACTGAAGCACTCTGGGCCGAGCACCAATATGGTCCTGTCGGTCTGACCAGTTTCATGAACTCACACAACTGGGGACACGGTTACCCGGATGACGCGGTGATCAGGGATTCCTCCTCGTCCTACCCCCCTTACTACTTCCGCGCCATCTCCTACCACAAGGGCGCCTTTATCCTGCACATGCTGCGGCGGATGCTGGGTGACGAGGACTTCTTCGCCTCCATCAGGGCCTATCTCGACAATCCCGCCCTGCGCTACGGCAACGCGCATTCCGACGACTTCCAGCAGGCCTGTGAAGATGTTACCGGCCAGGACCTGCAGTGGTTCTTCGACCAGTGGCTCTACCGGACCACCTACCCGGTGTTCGAGTTGGACTGGAACAACGATTGGCAGGATGGGGTCAACCAGTTCCGGATTCACCTGCGACAGGTGCAGGTGCCTGACCTTGTCATGGGAGACGAACCCTACCGTGTTCCGGTGGAGTTCCTGCTGAAGGGAACGGGAATCGACACCACCATCACCGTCATGAACGACCAGCTTGACCAGGAATTCGTGATCAACCTGGATGGCGACGTAACCCAGGCCTACCTGGATCCCGGTCGGTGGCTGCTGTACAGGATGGCTGAGACGAAATCCGCACCACCGGCCCAGGACGTGGCCAAGGCGCCGGTCCGGCTATATCCGGCCTATCCCAACCCGTTCAACCCGCGTTGCCTCTTCCGCTGGGAAACCGCCACGGCGACCCGGGATCTGGTTGAGGTGTTCGACCTGCAGGGTCATCGCATCCTGTCCGAACAGTTGAACACCAAGGAAGCCGGACCAAGGGAATTCCTCTGGACCGGCCTCAATTCCCACGGACAGAATATTCCTTCGGGAACCTATCTGTACCGGATAACCTGCCACGGCCAGACGTCGGAAATCAGCGGGGAGTCCTCTTGGCAACTGCAGGGCAAAGTCACCCTCGCGCGATGACTTCACGATAAATTCCAAATACGTTTACCAGACCGGCCCGGAGCCCTCACGATCCCGGTCGTCGAAGGAGCATATCCCCCTTTCGACATGACCCCGGTAACATTCATCGTGGGATTGCTCGTAGTGCTCTTCCAGCGTGTGGCACAGCTCCGGCCTCTTCAACCAACTTCCATCGGCAGCGGTCAACAGTTCCATGGCCAGACGGGTTTTCCGGCCCCGGTAGACGCCGTAAAGGCGCACATCCCCGGGCTGAAGACCCATGTCATCCAGATACTCGATAAGACCGCAAACCGTGCTGGAAAAATAATGGTCGAAGACGGGCTCACGCCCTTGGCCGTCCAGGATATCGACCCAGGCTTCGTAGGTATACGGCAGACCCTTGTCCCGCTTCGAGCGAGGACCCATGACCGTTTCCACGATTCCCATGATCGCCTCCCCCTCTGGGCGATAAGGTTATCTTTAATCCCCCGTTTTCTTACGTTAGGTATAGAGGAGACGAACGTCAAATGGACCTGCAATATCTACTTCACGAGAGTAAGGCGCGCTCCGGCCACGGGCACACCATCATGGATCACACGGTAGAAGTAGGCGCCGCTGGGCAGGATGCGACCGGCGGTGTCCCGGGCGTCCCAGGCCACTCGGATTTCGCCCCCCGCTGATTCTATTTCAGCCGAACTCCAAACCCGCCGCCCCCTCAGATCGTGGATTTCCAGCCGAACGCGTCCGTTTCCTGCCAGGTCGAAACGGATCACCGTGCCGCTGTTGAAGGGATTCGGGCGGACACCCAGGCCCGTTACCGGGGAGTCGGCGCTTCTCTCACCCAAGTCCATGACGGGTGAAGCTCCGTTGAATTCCACAATGGCATCCACGGCGATCCAACCGCCCGGCCCGGATTCCTCGTCAACGATCACCATCCGCACCATGCGCCCCTGGAACGCGCGCGTGTCCCAGAACTTCTCGACCAGGACCGTCTCACCGTTCGGATGGATGGTGGTCAGGACTTCATCCGTGGCATCATCAACCAGGCCCACATAACAGGTCGCCGGATGATTGCCGCCCGCGAGCAACAACCGGAAATAGTCACCGGCAACAATAAACGGTCTGGATTCCAACCGACCCGTGGCAGTGTCGCCAAGGACGGCGCCCGGTAGTCCTACGCCACTGAGAGGGCCGCCGTAATTCTCGGCGCTGCCGAACCAACCATGGCCTTCAACGTTGTTGTCGGTCGCGCCGCGCAAGGCGGGATTGTTACCGTAAGTCGGTGCCGCCGCGCCAGCAGTGCCAACACGAGTGGGCCAATCCTGTCCCAGCGGATCGACGGCGATGACCACCGGCGTCTGCCCACCGGAATCGAAACGCACGCTGTCGAATTTCGCGGTCACGAACCAGGTGCCGTCCCGCGGATCCTGGTCCTTGGCCAGCCTCGCGAAGATTTCCGCGTCGGCTGCCGTTTTGAAGGGATCAATCTCCGGCGCCCAACCGGCATCGACCACGTCAACGGCAGCCATGGTCCAGCCTGTCGGATCGGCGGCAACCATATGGCTGGTGGGAGCGTGTTCGACCTCGGGATCCTGATAGGTGTAAAAAAGGTGGTGCCAGCCTTCGCGCACGAGGTACTGCACACTTTCCAGAACGATCCACTTACCGGTGGCCGAATCGTTTTCGAAGAATACACCCGCATCCTGCCAATTCACCAAATCTTCTGAAACGGCGCGATGAACGATTCCGCGACGATAACCCGGTACGCCTCCGACACGCAGTTGGGCGGTGGAGAGCATGTTCCACGTTTGACCGTCACGGTAGATGAAGGGATCGCGAAACGCCGCCCAGGGCTCGGTGGGCGACCAGAAATAGGTCACCGAATCGGGCTCGAAAACCGGGTTGGCTGTGCTTTTCTCCCACGTCTCCAGATCCGTGGACCAGGCAAGGCAAGCGCGCTGCACCATACTGTTGCCAACTCCGGAGTAGAGCATGGCCCAGCGATTTGTCTGGTCATCGTACACCACATCCGGCGCCCACATGGCCACCTCATCCCAATATCCCTGGCCGCTGGTCAGAACCGGGCCGCGGATGTCCCATCGGTGTAGATCGCCGGAAACCGCGTGCCAGATGGTGTCGGCGTTGGCGGGGTTGAGATCCTGCTGGGGAATGGTGTGATAGAAGACGTGGTACTGACCCTCGTGATTGACGAGACAGAAATCCCAGACCTGCCGGGTCGGGTGGACAAGATACGGTGTCTCGAAATCGAAGGAGACGAGGGCGGTTGCAGGTCTGGGACCCAGGATCAGAAGAAACAGCGCCAAGGCCAGGGCTAGTGGTAACACGCCCTGCCCCTTTTTTGGTTCCCGATGTTGGCCCTGGTGCATTTTCGTTGGGTTCCCTGGGAGTCTGGTTCGTTGCATTTTTTGCAGGTGTATATTGTAACATAATTCGGGAGCACTGGGGCGTACGGGACTCACTGGGTCATTATTTTATTCCCCGGCCACAATTCACACAGGTGTTCCTGAACACCCAAACAAAAATCCAGTTATGGAAGAAAAATTTTTTACAAAACGGGCACTCGACAAACGTGACAAAAAAAAGCGTGAGGGCACCTATGAATCCAGAGGCCATGCCTAAAATTTGGATTATTGAGCCCAGATCGGATAAGTCACCAAAAGGCTCAGATACGATTACCAGGAGCGGACCAACAACTAATAACCCCAATATCCCGAACACCGTCGCCTTAAAAGCAATAGTTCGGATAGCCAATATCCTAACCAGTCTCGCATTTTGTTTGTCGGGTGACATGTTTTTTGCTGCCTTGTTTATAACGTTGGGTTCACCCGAAAGTGTGGCTGGCGCGGTTTGTGCGCCTCGCACAAAGCGTGACAGACGCAATTGTCGGGTGCAAGTGTTTGAGACAGCACCAATAACAAACACTGCGAATTCACCGACTAGTTCGAAGTCCCCGGTTCTTAGTGGATGAATTTCAACACTAAACATAGCCTGCCCCAAAGGCAAAACCGACCAGCTTACTCAGCCTCTTCAGCAAAATCGCATGGGTACACAGAGACTTCAATTTCGAGCCCCAATTGAGCGCAAAGATCAACTAACGCCAATGGGAATCGATTCCACTGGCCATTCCCGTCCACGGGAAACTCCCACATGAAATCCAAGACTGCGTGCTCAACCCCAGGGCGCGATCGCAGCTCACTTATTTCATCCTGATGCTCGGCAAGAAAACGGATTGCTTCATCGACCTGAATCGGCACACAGTCACCAGGAGCTTCACTTAAGGTATAGTTAAACGTTGCTTCCGCGCGCCCCTTCTTTGCCCCACCTTCCCGTTCCTTACGAGATGCGTCGGCCTCCTGAAATTCCACAAAGGCGTTGCCGACAGAAGATGCAATTTCGCGATAGGGCCCCATCAGGCGCATAACACACATAGAACCTCCGACTGTCTAACGGTCAGTTAGCTAGCGTCCTTTGTTTCCGGCGTCCCCTTGAGCCCGAGAAGCCAAATGCATCCTCCAAACAGAGCCATGAATACGCCAAAATCAATGATCAGCTTGCCAACGTTGAACGGCTCACTAAAAACGGCGTAATTGAAATCGAATGCTGCGAATATCGCTCGGGAGCCAATATACGCGACGATGACCGCCAACACAGTTCTCATGTCTCCTCCTCGATAACCCCTGTACCCTTAAAATCTGTCTAACGTTGGCTTCACCTGCAAGTGTGGCTGGCGCGGCTTGTGCGCCAGCACAAGACGTGACAGACGCGATTGCCAGGTGGAAGCTCTTGTTAGCCAATGGCCGGACGCACTCACAGGCAGCGCGTCATTCGGCGTAGTCCAGGAGCAACGAAGCACCAGATATAGTGCAACTAGACTCCTCTACCCATTCGCAATCAATCCGCAACACCAGAGAGTTGATTCTGAGTTCGACTTCTATTGTTTCGCCGAAGAACTCCGACCACGACGGCTCCGGCATGAACGTTGTCGAATGCCAACCCAGCGGTACGTCTACTGCAACCGCACCGTCAGTGGTAAGCGACTGAAGTGCCCACCAGTGCCCGCCGTACTCAGGCGCTTGAACCTTGGCCGACAACGTATACCCATACGTCCCACTGCCTTGGCTTTCAGTGCAGACGACGCGACCGAGTCCGGACTGCCCCCGCCACCGAATATATGCGTTAGCAACTTCGGCACCTTGGCTTGGCAACGTGACGGACCCAGCAACCAATTCCCAGTCGACGAGAAGGCCATAGTCGGCTACTACGTTCAATTCGATCGTCTGAGGTTCCGGCGACACAAGGGACGGATCGTCGTCACTGCAACCGGTCGCAAACGCGAGTGCCAAAAACACCCCGAGAACGAATTCACCCCTGAGATACATTCAAGTCTCCGATTTTTGGCTAACTGCTATTAGAAGGACCTGAACTCCACCACCCCATGAACAATAATGCGACTCAGGGTGCAATTTGCACCCTGAGCGACCTCAAAGCTCAAAAACAGCACCCCCCGGGGGGCATTATTATGTTAAGTAGGCCGCGGGAGCATATGGGCTCACAAACCTAAGGTCAATATTACCACACCCCTGCTACACAAGAAGGCCTGAGTCGAATATAGTCATCCACAGCCACCGACTGTTTTCCGGATTCCATACCCGATCGGGGTTCTGTCCATGCACGACAAACCACTTTTCCCCCGACGATCCCGGATGCAGAAAACCGGCCTGATCCTGGGACCATTCCTGTTCCTGATAACAATCCTTTTCCTGGACCTCGCCCCGGACAATCCGATGACCACCCGCATGGCCGCCGTTGCGGTTTTGATGGCCGTGTGGTGGATCACCGACGCCATCCCCCTGTACGCGACGGCCCTGCTGCCCATGGTTCTTTACCCGCTGCTGGGCATTCTCGACGGCAGGTCGACGGCGCCGATTTACGCCAACAGCATCATCTTCCTTTTTCTGGG
The DNA here is from genome assembly GCA_023270185.1 of Candidatus Krumholzibacteriia bacterium. GTDB lineage: Bacteria > Krumholzibacteriota > Krumholzibacteriia > LZORAL124-64-63 > LZORAL124-64-63 > JAGLCY01. Next base: position 23,180 of record JAGLCY010000074.1, read on the forward strand.
CGGTTTTCTGATTGCCCTGGCCATGGAGAAGTGGGGCCTGCACAAGCGCATCGCCCTGTTCATCATCCGGCGGGTCGGTGGGGGGCCTGCACGCATCATCCTGGGTTTCATGATCGCCGGGGCATTCCTTTCCATGTGGATCTCCAACACCGCGACGGCCATCATGATGGTGCCCATCGGCATGGCCATCGTCCTGCAGATGGAATCGCGTTTTGAGCGCAAAGAAACCCACAATTTCACCCTGGGCCTGATGTTGGGAATTGCTTATTCCTGCAGCATCGGCGGCATGGCCACACTGGTCGGGACACCGCCCAACCTGGCTTTTGCCAGCATTTTCGAGATCTCATTTCCGCAGGCGGAACCCATCGCCTTCGGTTCCTGGTTCGTCATGGCTTTACCCATCTCGATTGTCATGCTGGCCGTGGTCTGGCTCATGCTGACCCGGGTCTTCTTCAGGATGCCCGGGCATCTGACGTTGGATCGCGCCATCGTCGACCGGGAATACGAGGAGTTGGGCCCGCCCAGTTACGAAGAGCGAATCGTGCTGGCGATCTTTTCGCTGACGGCCCTGCTGTGGGTATTCCGGAGTCCTTTGCACCTGGGCTCGGTGACGATTCCCGGGTGGTCGCAGCTCATGCCACATCCCGAAATGATGGATGACGGAACCGTCGCTCTGTTCATGGCTCTGCTGCTGTTTTTGATTCCATCCCGCAGCGACGATGCGGACAGCCCCGCCATCATGGACGCGGGTGGGGTCATGAGATTGCCCTGGGGAATCGTCCTGCTCTTTGGCGGCGGATTCGCGTTGGCCAAAGGATTCCAGGTCAGCGGCCTGTCAGACCAGATCGGAAGCAGTTTCGGCGCGCTCGCCGATTTCCATCCACTGGGGATGGTCGGGCTCGTCTGCATGACCCTGACCTTCCTGACCGAAGTGACGTCCAACACCGCGACGACCCAGATGATCCTGCCCATTCTTGCGTCGTTGTCGGTGGATATGCAGGTCAATCCGTTGCTGCTGATGATTCCTGCCACCCTTTCGGCCAGTTGCGCTTTCATGATGCCTGTAGCCACGCCGCCCAACGCCATCGTCTTCGGCAGTGGGCGCATTCGCATCCACGAAATGGCCCGTGTTGGCATCGTCATCAACCTGGTGGGCGTAGTCCTGATCGCCACCCTGTTTTACATCCTGGGACCGGCAATATTAGACATCGACTTGGGCTCTGTCCCGGACTGGGCAGTACAAGCCGGGCCTGGGGGTTGAAATCTGTATTACATAGTATTTAAATAGGTTAAACAACGAATGAGCAATCTCAGTTTTTGATTTTCCGAAACCTGAATGATATTGATTTCAAAATCAATTGTATTAGGTTCTTATTGTCTAAAGTGGTCAACACCTGGACGAAAATGATCTTCCTCCCCGTGCTGGCCACCTCCTTGAATACCTGTAAGGAAGGTTTTCCATGAATCGATACCAGGTCGTCGTTATAGGCGGAGGCCCCGCCGGCATAACGCTCGCGAAAATATTGGGCAAGAAAAAAAGCATGGCGGTTGTGCGCCCCGAAAACTTCAGCATGGTCTACTGCGCCATGCCCTATGTTGTCGAGGGAATCCTGCCCATCGAAAAGACCTTCAAGAAGGATGAACTCGTGATCGGTTCCGGCGCGGAACTCATTCGTTCCGCCGCCCAAAAAATCGACTTTGAGAACAAGATCGTCTACCTCGAGAACTCCACCGAGATCGGATACGACAAGATCATCCTCGCCACCGGCGCCGTTCCGTTCATACCGCCGATCCCCGGCGTCGAGCTGGATGGCGTGCTGGGCTTCAAGACGGAAGAGGATATGCGGGGCATCAACCGCATGGTCGAAAACGGCGCGACCGGCGCGGTGGTTGTCGGAGCCGGCGCCATCGGTGTGGAACTGGCCCAGGCCCTCCGTCACAAGGGACTGGATGTGCACCTGGTGGACATGTTCGATTCGATCATGCCCAACATGACCGACCCGGAAATGGTCCAGGAAGCGCAGGTCGAACTGGAAGCTTCCGGCATCACCATGCATCTGGGCTCAAAGGTGGTCGAGGTGAAAGGCGAGGGTTTCGTCACCGACGTTCTTCTCGAGAGCGGCGACACGATTCATTTCAAAAAGAATGATGGAGCCGGGACTGATAAATGCCCGGGCATCGTCGTATTCGCGGCGGGAATGAGACCGGTAATCTCCCTGGTCGAAGGCAGCGGTGTGGAAACTGGACGCGATGGCATCGTGGTCAACGACAAGATGGAAACGTCCATCCCGAACGTGTACGCCGTTGGCGACTGCATTCAATTCACGAGCGGGATCACGGGCGAGGTCATCTCGGGAAAATTGGCGACCAACGCCGTACCGATGTCCAAAATCCTCGGATTCAACCTTCTCGGCCAGAACCGCCGCTACAAGGGTTACTACAACGGAGCGGCAACAAAAATCGGCAAGTACTTCATCGGCGGGACAGGGATGTCCGAACGAAACGCCCGTCTGGCTGGAATCGATGTCGTGACGGCCGACAGTGAAGTGACGAATATATTCCCGATCATGCCCGGGGCCAAAAAACTGCGCCTGAAGCTTGTTGCGGACCGGTCCACGCAGAAGGTCATCGGCGCTCAAATCACCAGCGAAGAACCGGTAACCGACAAGATCGATCTGCTGACTTTCGCCATCCAGAAAGAGACCGAGGTAGCGGAATTGACGACGCTGAGCTA
>JAGLCY010000075.1 GCA_023270185.1 Candidatus Krumholzibacteriia bacterium
CGTCGTCGCCGGGTGCAGTCCAGATGATCGTGGCCGTCGTTTCATCAAACGTCAGAACCTGCAGATCTGTCACTGCGGCCGGCGCGGTAGTATCGGGTGTATTCGAACCACCGGGGCTCGTGGGATCGTCGTCGGAGCCGCAGGAGGCCAAAACAACGAGCGAGAAGGTGAGAAGGGCGAGGCCAAATCGCGACTGCATTGTGGGACCTCCAGAGTATAGGAGTTTCAACCGTATGTTCCCGTCTGCCAGTGCTGATGCTCAAGTTAATGACACCCTAATCGATCAGCTAGTGTCAATTTCGGCCGCTGCCCAAAATCAAAAAGACACATCCTCGATCATCTCCTGCACACCGCCCCGGCCCCCGCCAATGCGGAACGTCGGCGCCAGTACCTGATGATCCGGACCAACGGCCATCACCTGATGGAACTCCTTGGCCAAATCAACCCCTACGTAGACTTCCTGTGACATGATCTTCCTCCCTTGTTTAAGTCGGGGAGGCTCCGCAACCGGCCGGTCTGCGCCCAAACCAGTGCTTTCCTCGGGACAAGTCCCAATCTCCTCAATCGGGCTTACAGCCGGAGCGGAGTGCCAACCTGAGTTCCGGGCTAATGCCCAATTAAATGAACGACACCCCGACTCCGGCCCAGACCATAAACCACAAACAAAAACCGGTCGCCAAACCTCCTTGGGCTCGGCGACCGGATAGAAAGAAAATCAGAAAGAGACGCGGACTATTTGACCAAGGTCATACGCTTCGTCTCCACGTAATCATCGACCTCTATGCGGTAAAGGTACACACCTGCCGAAGAAATCCGTCCTGCGTGGTCCCGGCCGTCCCAGATCACCTCGTGCAGACCGGCGTCCCGACGCTCATTAACCAACGTTGCCACTAGACGGCCCGCGGTGTCGTACACATTCAACCGGACATTACCGGCGGCACCCAACTCGAAGGACAATTTCGTGGACGGGTTGAAGGGGTTGGGGTGGTTTTGGAAGAGACGCGGTGCCCGATCCGGAATCACGGGATCATCGACCGACGAAACATCCGAAAGGAAGACTCCGGATTCCGAAGTCCACGTCACGCCGTCGGTAGTATCGATCCCGTAAATCTGGATACCGCCGTAGAAGTCGTTCTCCGCCGAACCGATCACATACCCGGAGCCGGTGTTATACTCGTTGGCCCAGCACAGATTGCGATGGTGGTATATGGACAGGATTTTGGTGACCTTCGTCAGCACGGAAAACGAGCTGCCCGGAGAGGCCAACATGACCGTGAGCGCGATAGGCTCGTAAAAACGGACCGATCCCGCATCTCCAATGCCCACACTGAGAATGCCGGTGTCGTAAACAGAACTTCCGAGTGACACCCAGCCGGTTATCATGGCGCCGGCCCCCACTTCGGAGGCGCATGTGCCGACCATGCGGCCTGACAGATCGGCGTACAGGCCTTCTGGATAGGTTCCGGGCGGAATGGAAAATTCAATCTCTTCCCGGATCTCAATGTGCTCTACCCGCGCCGTGCCGCCGTAGTAATTGTAGCCGTCCACATGCACACCGACCACCTTGGCGAAACTGAAGATCCGGCCAGCCGCGATGTCAGCCAGGAATTTCACGGTGGCATAGTTGCCGGCGCCGGTGTCCCCGACCTGGGTGTACTCCCCCTCCACGAAGGTCTGGTTGTGGAGATAATCAGCGTCGGTAATGACCGCCGTCACATCGCCATGGGCGCTGACGGTGTAGTCGTAGCGGACATAGTAGGCGGCCGCGGCAGGTATGGAAGAACAGACGAGAAAGATTGAAATGATAATGGCTGTTCTGGTGAATGAAATCGTCATGACGACCATCTCCCCGTTGATCCTACCGCTTAATCCATCCGACCTGTCCCCGTTGTGATTACGGCAACGCCAGTATAGCATATCCGGATGTTCAAAATCGTCTTCTTCTCCATATCTTCCACCCTCGCGTCCCACCAACGACTCGTTCTTGAGAACATCGGACTTGCCCCGGTATCGTAAACACCCAAAGGGCCAAATTTTGTATTAAGCAAAACGCCCTAAAAAGCACAAGAATCAAGACTCAGAGCCGAATTTTGGGGTCATTTGGAGATTGAGTGTTAAGCAATAGATTCTAAGAAATTTTCCACCCAAACGGCTCGCATCCACTAACCATTTGATTTCACGCTCCTAATTGTGGCCCGTGTCCGGGCCGCCGAGAGGGGAAGTGTCACTTAGTTTTCCAGGCAGAAGGCGAACATCTTATACTGGACGCTACAACCAAGGCGCGGGAACTCGTCTCGGTGGCCACATCTGAAACCCAGGACACCTGGCTCAAGGTGGCCAAGGGAACGCGCAAGGAATTGATTCGCGAGGTGAAGAAGGCCAAACGGGCGGCCAAGGTGGATCCTGGTCAGGGTGAACTGTTGCCTTCGCCGCCGCCGGTGGTGGCGCCGCTGGAATTGCCGGTATGTTTCAGGATGAACCTGACCCCGGAGCAGGAAGCGCGGCGGTCGGCGCTGGTCGAGCGGTTGCACAAGTTGGGAGGTGTGCCGACTGATCGGGCGGAGTTGATGCTGGAAGGTTTGGCAGCGCTGTTGGAAACAAAAGAGTTACAGGGCCAGAAGTGCCCCCGGGGGCACTTCTCCAGCCGTCCGCCGGTCCAGATCCACGTCCACGAAAATGCAGAAACGGGTCGGATTACTGTCCAAACCGACGCGGGTGAACGCGAGTTGAGTCGGGCCGAAACCGAGCGGATGCCCTGCGACGCCGCCGTCTGTCGACCCGGCGGCAGGAACACGACAACAATCCCGCCACGAGTGCGCCGAGAAGTGCTGGCGCGCGATAAACATCGCTGCCGGGCCCCAGGTTGCGGACGAACGCGGTTCCTGGAAATCCATCACATCGTGTCGCGACAGCGAGGTGGCGGCAATACGGCGGAAAACCTGATGACGCTCTGCGCCTCCTGCCACCGTTTGTGGCATGAAAGGACAAACGGAAGCGTGATTGAGGAATCGGCGGGAGCACAAACCAAGACGCTGGATTCGGTGCCGTGAGGGTCAGGATCCCGGTCGCTGTCTTTGGCCCCAGGATGTAGTCAACCACGCGACCCCGATTCCGGGTATCCCAAACCCCCCGCTTGGGTTAAAATCCCATATCTGGCCGACTACTTGCGAATAGGGGAATCATAGCAAAGGGTACCGGATCGCCCTGGGGCACTCCACACAGTGGCGGAACTTATCCCCTGCTTGAAACAAAGGGCCGCTTGTGGAGAAAAGAGGCTTGTGGAACCTCACCATTCCAATGACCGGTGCCGCTTTCCCGATGATATCTCCGACACCTGGGAAAATCCATCAGGTGTCTCGCCCTGCATCGCCGACTGATAATCATGGGAGGCTTGATATGAAATCAGTTACATTTCTGTCCCTGCTAATCCTGCTGGCTGGGCCCACGTGGGGGGCTATTATCGCTGATCATGCGGGAGTTGCCGCATTTGACCAGATTCCCGCCGCCCAGTTCGACGATATCCGTGCAAACTACAACTTTTTCTATGGACACACCTCTCACGGCAGCCAGATCATGACCGGTCTGAACATGCTGGTGGACGAGGATCCGGCGCTGTACGCACGCCCCACCTTCCGCGAGATCTCCGACGACCTGGGCCACAACGGGGACACCAATTGGGTGCAACCCACGCGCGATTGGTTGGATGTCCATCCTGAATGCAACGTCGTGATGTGGTCCTGGTGCGGGGGTTGCTCGGACAACACGGAGGCCGGGATCAGTATCTACCTGGCCGCCATGGAAGGTCTGGAGGCGGAGTATCCGCAGGTCACTTTCATCTACATGACCGGACATCTGGACGGCACCGGCCTTGAGGGAGTTCTCTACCGCAGCAACAACCAGATCCGGGACTACTGTCTGGCCCACGACAAGGTGCTCTTCGACTTCGCCGACATCGAGAGTTGGGATCCGGACGGCAACTACTATCCCGACGAAACCGACGCCTGCTACTGGTGCGCCGACTGGTGCGCGACGCATACCTGCCCCGGCTGCAATTCCTGTGCGCATTCACACTGCTTCAATTGCAGCCTCAAGGGAAAGGGCTTCTGGTGGATGATGGCCCAGGTAAACGGCGGGGGGTTCGCCGCAGTGGACGAGATACAGCGGGTTTGTGACATTCAGCTGGAGCAGAACCATCCCAATCCCTTCAATCCCGAAACTGAAATCCGCTTCCAGCTGACAAAGGCGGGCTGGGTATCCCTGGAGATCTTCCGAGTCACCGGGCAGCGCGTCATATGCCTCCACGAGGGCGTCCTGGATGAGGGAAATCACAGCTTCCGTTGGGACGGGCGCGACGGGGACGGATATGACGTGAGTTCCGGAATCTATCTCTATCGGCTACGCACAGCGGACCAGGAAACAAGTCAGAAGATGACTCTCATAAAATAGATTTAACACGGCTCCATGACGTGGTGCATTGAATGCGGGTTTCGGTTATCAGGCAAGTGCGATGAGATATACTGACCGCGACTTCCAAAAATGGGAGCCGCGGTTCTTTTTTCCCGAGAGCGGATCTCGGTCGCCGATCCGTATCAGCGGTACATCGATTTGACGGCGCCCCAGCTTGATTCTTCTAAGCATCCGCGGGGATCATCACCATCGGGCTTCCGGATGTAGGCTAGCTGCCCCCCTTACCGTAATTAGGCGCCTCTTTGGTAATCTGAATATCATGCGGATGTCCTTCGGCAATCCCCGCCCCGGTAGTCCGCACCAGCTCGACCTTCTCCTGGAACACCTCGATGGTCCCACACCCGCAGTACCCCATCCCGCTGCGCAGCCCACCGACCATCTGATACAAAACATCCTGGGCCTTGCCCTTGTAAGGCACGCGCCCCTCGATACCCTCGGGCACCAGTTTATCCGCCTCGGTAATCTCGCCCTGGAAGTATCGGTCCTTGCTGCCCTGCTGCATGGCCCCCAACGAGCCCATGCCCCGGTAGGTCTTATAGACCCGACCTTCGTAAAGGATCTTCTCCCCCGGCGATTCATCGGTACCCGCCAAAAGCGATCCCGCCATTACCACGTCGGCGCCCACCGCAATAGCCTTGACCACGTCGCCGCTGTAACGGATGCCTCCATCGGCCACCAGCGGAATCCCCGTCGGCTTGGTAACGGTCGCCACGTCCATGATCGCGGTGATTTGGGGCACCCCCACCCCCGCGACAACCCGAGTGGTGCAGATCGATCCGGGCCCGATGCCGACCTTCACCGCGTCGGCCCCCGCGTCGATCAGGGCCTGGGCCGCGCTCGCGGTGGCGATGTTGCCGGCCAGAATCTGCACTCCGTCATACTTCTTCTTGATGGCGCTCACGGTATCCAAAACGTTTTTACTGTGCCCGTGGGCGGTGTCGACCACCAGCAGGTCCGCTCCCTTGTCCACCAGTAAGTCCACCCGCAGCATGGTATCCGGTCCAACACCGACGGCCGCGGCCACCCGCAGGCGGCCTTTCTCATCCTTGCAGGCGTTGGGATAATCCAACTTCTTCTGGATATCCTTGACCGTGATCAACCCGCGCAGCTCGCCGTCCCCATTGACCACAAGAAGCTTCTCGATGCGGTGTTCGTGGAGGATGTGGGCAGCGTCCTCCAGGGTGGTGCCCTCGGGCACCGTGACCAGGTTCTCGCTGGTCATGACTTCGCTCACCTGCTGCCGCGTGTTTTTCACGAAACGCAGATCACGGTTGGTCAGGATGCCGACCAGCTTCGGTCCCTTGGTGATGGGCACGCCGCTGATCCTGTAATGCTTCATCAACTCCAGGGCCTCGTCGATGGACCGGTCCGGCTCCAGGGTGATGGGCTTGGTGATCATGCCCGATTCCGAACGCTTGACCCTCTCCACCTCACTCGCCTGCGCCTTGGGTTCCATGTTCTTGTGCACCACGCCGATGCCTCCGGCCCGCGCCAGGGCGATGGCCATGTCGGCCTCGGTCACGGTATCCATGGCGGCGGACAGGAACGGAATCTGCAGACGGATCGTCTTTGTCAGGTTGGTCGAGGTGTCGACGTCCTTGGGAGTAACTTCGGAGTAACCGGGCACCAGCAGGACATCGTCGAAGGTCAGGGCCTGACGGAACTGCCGCTGGTTGTCGTCGCTTTTCATTCCGCTCATTCTCTCCTAAGCCTTCATGATGCCGATGAACGGCAGGTTCCGGTATTTCTCGTCGTAATCCAGCCCGTACCCGATCACGAACTCCTTGGGAATTTCGAAGCCGACGTAGTGCAGGGGCACATCCTTGATGCGGGCGGGTTTCTTGTCCAGCAGACTGGCAACCCGGATGCTGCGCGGGTTGCGCGTGCCCAGCAGTTCGATAATGTTGGCGATGGTCAACCCCGTATCGATGATGTCCTCGACCAGGATGATGTCACGTCCGGTGATATTGGCCTTCAGATCCTTTTCGATCTTCACCACACCAGTGCTCTGGGTGCCGCCTTCGTAGCTGGACACGGCCATGAAATCCACTTCGTGATCGACCGACACACAGCGGGTCAAATCGGCCAGAAAGGGATAGGCGCCTTTGAGGATGCACACGAAGATGGGAGTCGAATCCTTGTAGGCGCGGCTGATCTCGTTGCCCAGTTGCCGGACGCGGAGCTGGATTTCCTCGGAGGAAATCAGGATCCGGTCGATGAACGGATAGCGGTGCAGATATTCCTGATCGTCGAAGGTCACGGTCAGCCCTCCAAGTTGAAAATGTCCGGGACCGGCGACAGTCGGCCCCACCAATCAAGTGTCTTCCGATTTGGCCTTGTCGATCTCATGCCCCAGCGCCCGCATACGGTCGCGTTCCCGGATGATGTTCAAAATCTTGGTGGCGATCAGATCGATGGCCACCTTGTTGTATCCGCCTTCGGGAATGATCAGATGCGCGTGGCGTTTGCTCGGCCACACGAATTGCAGATGCATCGGGCGCACGACGTTCAGATACTGGTCCATGACCGATTCCATGGTCCGGCCACGCTTGAGGATGTCCCTCTTCATGCGGCGCAACACCCGTTCGTCGGCGTCGACATCGATGTAGAGGCGAATATCCATCAACCCCCTCAACTCGGCGGCTTCCAGAACGAGGATCCCCTCCACGAACACGATATCCGCCGGCTCGCAAAGGACGGTTTCCTTCAACCTGCTGTGCGATGCGTAATCGTAACGAGGCACCTGGACCGCTTGCCCATCCCTGAGGGCCTGCAGATGCTCGACCAGCAAAGTGGTTTCGAATGCGTTGGGATGGTCGTAGTTGATCTCGGCCCGTTTTTCGAGGGGCAGATGGGAATTATCGAAGTAGTAGGAGTCGTGATGGATGATCTGGATGGTCTTGTCGGGGCAGGCTTCCCGCACGCGAAGAGCCACCGTCGTCTTGCCGGAGCCCGAACCGCCTGCTATCCCGATGATGACAGGCGGGAGTGGTTTACCATCCAGTTCCTTCATGGCGAAAAAATACCCGCCAACTCCGCACCTGTCAATTTGGGAGTGGACCAAAGGGGCTTTATTCGGGAATAATCCCTGAAAATCCGGATCTCTCCCCCTTCAGGAGGCCGTCTTGCTTGAAAATTTGATCTCTCTGCTGGGAATTATCGTGCTGTTGTCGGTGGCCTGGCTGCTGAGCAACAACCGCCGGCGCTTCCCCTGGCGTGTGGCCGGCTGGGGGCTGGGCCTGCAATTGGTCCTGGCGGTGATCCTTCTGCGCACCCCCTGGGGCGGGGCCGTCTTCAGCGGCGCGCGTAATTTCGTTTCCCGCCTTTTGGGTTTCACGGACGCCGGCGCTTCGTTCCTGTGGGGCAATCTCTACCGCACCAGCGAAGACCTGGTCACCTACATAAATCCCGAAGCGGGCCATATCCAGGTCACCGATTCGGTGACCGGACAACTGGTGCCCATCGGCACGGTGTTTGTCATTCACGTCCTGCCGACCATCATCTTCTTTTCGAGCCTGATGGCGCTTCTGTACCACCTGGGCGTTATGCAGATGTTGATCCGCGGCATCGCCTGGATCATGCGCAAAACCATGGGCACCAGCGGCAGCGAGAGCTTTTCGGTCGCCGCCAACGTTTTCGTGGGGCAGACCGAAGCGCCCCTGGTGATCCGTCCCTACCTGCCGACCATGACCCAAAGTGAACTGATGGCCGTGATGGTCGGTGGTTTCGCCACCGTCGCGGGCGGAGTGATGGCCGCGTATGTGCGCTTCGGTGTAGATGCCGGGCATCTGCTGGCCGCCAGCGTGATGTCGGCTCCCGCGGCGCTGGTCATTGCCAAGATCATGTATCCGGAAACTGAGAAATCACCCACGCGGGGCACGGTCACCCTGGATGTGCCGCGCGAATACTCCAACTTGCTGGACGCCGCGGCCGGTGGGGCGGGCGTGGGCCTTAAGCTGGCAGCCAACATAGGCGCCATGCTGCTGGCCTTCATCGCCCTTGTGGCCATGGTGAATTACGGCTTGGGGTTCGTGGGCCTTACCCTGCAGCAGATTTTCGGCTGGATTTTCTCCCCCATCGCCTGGGTCATGGGGGTGCCCTGGTCCGAGGCGGCAACCTTCGGCAACCTGCTCGGAACAAAAATCGCGGTCAATGAATTCGTGGGTTATATCGAACTGATCTCCGCCCGGGACGCCGGCACGCTTTCGCCCCGCAGCGTCGTGATCGGCACCTACGCCCTATGCGGGTTCGCCAACTTCTCGAGCATCGCCATCCAGATCGGTGGCATCGGCACGATCATGCCCGAACGTAGGGCCGACGTGGCCGCGCTCGGCTTGAAGGCCATGTTCGGGGGGGCGTTGGCTTCGTGGTTGACCGCCACCATCGCCGGGGTTTTGGTGGGATAATTATTGGAGGATCAATGCCCCGTCTGAAACTGAATCCCCTGCCCGCTTACCCGTTCTCCTGCGAACTGGTGGTGCGGACAACCGACTTGAACTACGGCGGCCATCTCGGCAACGACCGTCTGCTTTCGCTCGTGCACGAGGCCCGGGTCGCCTTCCTGGCCGCGCACGGTTTGAGCGAACTGGAATTCGGCGGGGTGAGCCTGATCCTGGGCGACGCCGCGGTCATCTACCAGGCCGAGGCTTATGCGGGAAATCGTCTTGTGTTCGAGGTGGCGGCCGGAGAGCCGTCGCGAACCGGCTTTCGTATCTTCTACCGCGTCAGGCGGGCGGATGACGGGCAAGCAATTGCCCTTGTGGAAAACGGCATGGCCTGTTTCGATTACGGCGCGCGGAAAATCGCGGCCCTGCCGGCGAGTGTGAAGAACTCCACCTTTTTCGGGGAACCGGAAGCATGAACGACAAACCCCTGATCATCACCAGTCTTCAGAACGACCGGGTCAAGGACCTTGTCCGGCTGCGCACCCGACGGGAAAGGGACAGCAGCGGACTGACCCTTATCGAGGAACCGCTGGTCATC
>JAGLCY010000076.1 GCA_023270185.1 Candidatus Krumholzibacteriia bacterium
CTCTTCCACTGTCCTGAACGAATTGCCCCGGAGTTCTCGGATGTCCTGGACCGCCTTCTCGACCTGGCCGGCATGGAACACATTCAGGTCAACGAACCGGTCATGGACAAGATCTCGTACCGGGATCATGGCGAGGGGTTGCTCGTGGTTGCCCCACAGCTGACCCTGTCGCTTCAGGATCTCGATCTGCCCCCCAATCCGTTGCTGATCGTGCTGGAAAGCGTGGAAAAACCCGGCAACCTGGGCGCCATGCTGCGCGTGGCCGACGGAGCCGGCGCCCACGCGGTCATCGTCTGCGGCAGCGGCACCGATCTGTTCAATCCCAATGTCATGCGGGCCTCCCGGGGAGCCTTCTTTTCAGTGCCGTCAGTCGCCGCGAATACCGATGCCGTGCAGGAATTCCTGAAGTCGAAGAACATCGCCGCGGTGGCCACCAGCCCGGTGGCCGACCACCGCTGGGATGAAATCGGGATGACCGGACCGACCGCCATCCTGCTGGGAACCGAACACGATGGGCTGAGCGCGGATTGGCTCTCCCGGGCGGACCTGACCGTCGGCATCCCCATGCTCGGAACCGGCGATTCGTTGAACGTATCCACCTCGGCGGCCGTGCTTCTTTATGAAGCCGTTCGCCAACGTTCCTTGCGGAAAGCGGACCAACCATGACCAACGATTTCTACAACGAGTTCGACCGCGAAGAACTCGACCCGCGCGAAGAGGATTACCGCAGCGCCTTCCAGCGCGGCCGGGACCGCCTGATCCACAACGCCGCCTTTCGCCGCCTGCAGGCCAAGACCCAGGTGTTCCTCTCCGGTGAATATGACTTCTACCGCACGCGCCTGACCCATTCGATCGAGGTGTCCCAGATCGCGGGCTCCATCGCCCGTTACCTGAACTCCTCCAGCGACCAGCTCTCCGACGGTTTCTCCATCGACAACGCCCTGGTAGAAGCTTCGGCTTTGGCCCACGACATCGGGCATCCGCCCTTCGGCCACGCAGGGGAAGGCACCCTGCACCGGTTGATGAAACCCTACGGCGGTTTCGAGGGCAACGCGCAAACCCTGCGGCTGATCACGGAAATCATCTTCACCAGCGGACGCAGCCGGCGCGGCATGAATCCAACCCGCGCCTTCGTGGACGGCGTGCTCAAGTACAAGACCCTGTTCAGCCAGTGGGACGATCCGGTCAAACATTTCATCTACAATGAACAGCAGCAGTACCTGGATTTCGTCTTCGACGGCAGTCCCATCCCCGCCGAGTTTACCCCCGGCAAAAAAATCAACGGATTCCGCAGCCTCGAATGCCAGATCATGGACTGGGCCGACGACACCGCCTATTCCCTGAACGACCTGGTCGACAGCGCCAACGCGGGTTTCGTGACCACGGACAAGGTCAACCGCTGGGCCGCCGACCGGAACCTCGACGCCAGGGACAGCCGGACCATCGAGGATCTCATCGCTGTCATCGGCGCCGGTGATCTGGAACGCTCCATGAACCGCAAGATCGGCGCCTTCGTCGAGGCCTGTTCCCTGGTCGAGCGGGAAAACTTCATGAGCGACCGGACCAACCGCTACAAATACGGGGTGATCGTCGAACCGGACATCGTGCGGGAACAGCAACTCTATGCCCGTCTGGCCGTGGACCTGGTGTTCCAGTCGCCCCAGGTCTGCCAGCTCGAACACAAGGGTGGCTTCATGCTCGAACGGCTCTTTGCCGCCCTGCAGGAAAATTATCTTCAGGACGGCCCGTCCAGCCATGCCCTGCTGTCGCGTGATTTCGAGGAAGAAATGTCCCGGGTCGGTGATGACACCAATGATCGCGCGCGTATCATTTGTGATTATCTGGCCGGGATGACTGACGGGTTTGCCATTCGGATTTACAAACGGTTATTCGATCCTGACTTTGGGTCTATTGTGGATCTTGTCTGAGGGCCTGGAGGGGATTCGAACATGTGGGTTGGAAAGTGTTCCAGCTGCCTATGGGAAAACTAATGGTGGGGAATTTTCCCCAAAAACCCGCCGGCGGGTCACTTAACTCTAAGAATATATTTCACAACAGTTTATGTGGATAAATGTTCCAGGCCGTAAAAGGTTACAAAAAGCCAAAATTTCAAATTCTTAAATTGTTTAACTCCAGTTACTTGCTTCAGAAAAGTGCCCCCGGGGGTACCTGTTTTTGATGGTTGGGTATCCCCAAGGGCCAACCAGAAGATTGATTCATCCTTTCCTACCCTGTCCCTTTTCTGAGGTCCTGAAGAATGGGTGGCTCTTGCGCGTCACACGATTAATCCGCAGGAACGAGGACATATCGTGTGACGCGCAAGAGCCGCCCATTCTTCAGGACCTCAGATAAGAAGCACAGTTGACATCAATAATCCCCCCAGTTAAAGCATCCGCCTTACCCGAAACAACCATCAAAATCACCTGCGCAATTTCATCGGCCGTGGCGGTGCGCCCCATGGGGCTCTGGTTACGGATCTTGTCACCGCCTGGACCTTCGAGATATTCGCGGGTCATGTCTGTCAGCACCCAACCCGGCGCCAAGGCAACCACCTTGATGTTCCTGGGGGCTAAAGCCACGGCCAGTGACTGGCTCAGGCTGTTCAGGCCCGCCTTGCTCGCCCCGTAGGCCGGTGCTTCGGGTTCGCCGCGGAAGGCGCCGCGGCTGGAGATGTTCACGATGTGCCCGCCCCCGGACGCCTCCAGGTGGGGAATGGCGCCGTGCAGAACGTGGGCCGGGCCGGACAGGTTCACCGCGATCGTCCGGTTCCAGTATTCCTGCCA
>JAGLCY010000077.1 GCA_023270185.1 Candidatus Krumholzibacteriia bacterium
GGAATCCCCCAGGTCCGCGGCCAACTTGATGTGGCCGTCACCCTCCAACCCCTGCAACACCTTTTCGGCGGCTACGGCATCGACACCGTAATGCACGGCGACCTTCGCTCCATGGAGAGCCAGTATCTCGGCCACGGCTTTGCCGATACCGCGGCTGGCGCCCGTGACCAGGGCGCCTTTACCAGTCAGATCACAGGAGTTTTCCAAGGAAGTCCTCCCTATTTCAATAGAACCATCTTGTGGTCGGCGGCCTTTCCGCCCGCCACGACCCGGACCAGATACACACCGCTGCCGGCTCGCTGACCCGCATCGTTCATACCATCCCAGGGTACGCCATGCGGCCCGGCAATCAAGGTCCCGTCGACCAGTCCTCTTATTCGCCGGCCCTTCAGATCATAGACGTTGACCGAGGCATGACCTTCCTTTTCAAGCACGAAGCTGATGGTCGTCATGGGGTTGAAGGGGTTCGGATGGTTGCCGACACTGAGCCGGTAATTGCTGGGAATCCCGACTGCCGTTACATCACCCTTGAGGCCCCAGATCTCCACGTCGTCGATATTCCAACCGGAGAATCGGAAACTGCCATCGGTAGCACCCATGGTCCAGCGGAGATAAACGTGGGACTGCCCGTCGGCCACGGAACTGATGTCGTATTCGACGGGAATCCAGGCAGAATCGGTGATCTCAAAAACGTTGTTCCAGATGGTGCTGAAGGAAACGCCGTCATTGCTCACCGCGATCGAGGCATGATCATAGGCGGCTTCCTCTACGTTGAGCCAACGCTTGAATTTCAGGATGACCCCCTCCAGATGCGAACAGTCCAGGGCCCCGGTCACCAGGTGCCGTTCGGGAAGGTCGTTTTCGTAATCGCCGGCCAGGTTGTAGCCGTAGACATTGGTGCCGGTAAAACCAGTGTTGGGATCCTCACCCCCGTACTGGCCTCCCCCACCCAGCGGTTGGCCGAACTCCCAATCCGGTTCCGCGGACCAGCCCGGGTCGGTGTTCATGGGGAAGGAATACTCCAACTCCGGCACCCCCACGGTCAGATGAAGCGGCCTGGTTGTGTTTCCACTACCATCGGTCAGATTGAGGATGGTCAACGAACCTTCGTACTGGCCAAGGGACATGCCCTCAGCCGCAGCATTCGCCGACACGGCGATCGTCAGCGACCCGCCTTCCGGAATCAGGCCGGAGCTTGGCGTCACGCTCACCCAGGCAACGTCCGAATTGGCCTGGAAGGTGAGCGGCACGTCCGCGTGATTGGACAGAACGTACTCGACCATCGCAGGTGAAAATGGCCCGCCGGATGGGCCCTCGAACGCGGCGGCGTCGCTGGGAGAAACTCTCATGGTGGTAAAAAACGGCGCGTAGGTATCGATGGTCACCGTTCCGGTCCCAAGAGGATCGAGGTACTGATTGATATTGGGCCAAGAGGTCGCAAAGCGACCATACCAGTCGGACAGGTTGTTGCTACAGGACGCGTCGCCGCCGTGCAACTGGCCTATAACGCGGTGGTTCTGGTCAAACAGGGGTGAACCCGAGGAGCCGCCTTCCGTGGAGCCCAGATCCCAATCAGTCACCCTTATATGTGTTCCATCGCCCGGCGAGCTCGTGCCGTAATACGACGTGGTCGTGGTGGGATCATCCTCGAAACTGATGCTCTTCTCATCGGTGTTGGGATGGTGAATGGCCACCGCGCTGGTGGCATCGACATTGCCCCTGTTCCAGCCGGCAAAGGAAATCATGTGGTCGGAATCGACGGGGTCATCCATTTCCACCAGGGTGAAATCCGAGGTGCTCGAAGCGGCCAGGAAATTCGACCCGGTCATGTACTGGTTCAACGAGCCCCCGCCGTGCTGACCACAGACCGGGCTTTCGAAATTCCAGTAAACCACCAGGGAAGGAGCGTTGCTGTAGCCGATGCCGCAATGGTCGGCGGTCATGAAAAAAGGCCGACCGTCTTCGGCCGTGTTGTTGATCATGAACCCCGAGCAGTAGGTGCTGCCGCCTGTGGAGATAACCCCCACCGAAGCGATTTCCCGCCGCCAGTCATCGCCAACGGAACAGACAACATCAACGCTGCAAAACTCGGATTTGTCGGTGGCATCGCCTTGGGTTTCCCCGAAAAACCGGTAACCCATGTTGATGGCCGTCAGCTCCAAATCGTAGTCGTGGCGTGATTCGCGCGGCACCACCAGCTCGACGATGATGTCGTCGCCCAGCACCACCGGCGTCCACAGCTCGCCGTGAGCCTCGTTGTCGCGGTCGGTGAAGACCCGCACTCCACGGGGATCTGACGATCCCTCGGCATCGGCGGGATGAATCGTCAAACGAGCGCCCTTGGGCAGACGGTAATCCGTGAAACCCAGGTTGAGAGACAGGGCGCCCGACGAAATGATCCGCAATCGCCAGACATCGAACCGGGGATCAAGAGCTTCCCAGGTTCCATCGGTTTCCGGGGTGATGTTTACATGCTCAGTGAGAGCAAAGCGGGGCGCGAGGCCCATTTCCTCACGCTCCTGATCCTCGATGCGGGCTGCGGCTAAATCGACAGGAGCGGTGGGAAATGATCGAACCGAAGCAATGGGCTGGATATCGGCCGCAACCGCCGGGGCAGGCCCGGTCATCACGGAAATCGCGATGAACACACCCATGAAAAAGATACCGGCGGAAAACCCGATTCCTCGCCAACAAGAAAATAACGACATGAAATCCCCTTTTCTGGATTGATCTGAATTTGGTTACAAGATTGACCGGGTGGTCGCCAACCCATGTCCAGGGAGGTTTTGAAGAAGTAAGTTTACCGCAAATCAGGCGTTTTTTCCATCAATTTCGGGAACCCGCCAATTCCACGCATTTTGTTTCGGAAAACCCCGATTCGCCAAATTCCGAATCGGTTGCCGTCAGTTGGTAAAAATAGTGTTCGCCGGAAATCAGGCCGTTCCTGTCCGTATAGGTAGTGTCCGAACTCATGTGGATAACCCGGTAACCACGGTCCGGATCCCCTGAACGCCAGAGCGTATACGCCAAGGCGCCGGGTACGGACCGCCAGTGCAGGAAAACCCGTGCCCCGTTCCCATCGGCGGCCACCCATTCAGGTGAAAGAAATCCCTCCGGTTCGACCGGAGGGATTCCCTTCAACATGGCTGGTTGCGGGGTCAGGGCCTTCTCGACAAGGAAAACCGACGCCAACGTCAGAATTAATCCAAGGACGACATAACCCCTTTTGCCCACCGGTTACCCCTTCGACTCCTTGATCTTGTTCAAGGCCGAACCGGCCACGAACCAGGCGATCTGCTCATCGGTCATCGTGTGATTGAGTTTGACCTCGTCACTGCCTCCGCCGGCGTGATGCAGCATCATGGTGACCGGTTGGTCCGGGGCCAGATCGGCCAGCCCGAGGATATCCATGCGGTCCCCCTCCTTCACCTTGTCGTAGTCGGTGGGATCGATGAAGGTCAAAGGTAGCACGCCCTGCTTCTTCAGGTTCGTCTCGTGAATCCGGGCAAAGCTTCGCACAACCACCGCGGCGCAGCCCAAGTGACGCGGACACATGGCGGCGTGTTCACGGCTGCTGCCCTCGCCGTAGTTTTCGTCGCCGACCACGACCCAGCGCAGCTCCTCGGCCTTGTAATGCCGCGCCACGGCCGGCACCTCGC
The DNA here is from genome assembly GCA_023270185.1 of Candidatus Krumholzibacteriia bacterium. Classification (GTDB taxonomy): domain Bacteria; phylum Krumholzibacteriota; class Krumholzibacteriia; order LZORAL124-64-63; family LZORAL124-64-63; genus JAGLCY01. The sequence goes on from JAGLCY010000077.1 coordinate 3,660, forward strand.
CATATTCCCCGGAAAGCACGTCCTTGACGCTGTTGGTCTCCTCGGTGAAGGCGTTGACCGCGCCGATCAGCATGTTGTTACTGATATTATCCAGATGACCCCGGTACTTCAGCCAGGGGCCGGCCATGGAGATGTGGTCGGTCGTGCACTTGCCCAAGGCCTTGATCAGCAGCGGTAGGCCCTTGTAGTCCTGCCCGTTCCAGGCGTTGAATGGCTCCAGGAGAGCCAGTCGGTCGCTGTTCGGATCGATCATCACCTTCACACCCGTGGTGTCCTCCGGGGGACCCTGGTATCCGTCGGTCGAAACCACGAATCCGTTGGGCGGGAGTTCGTCCGCCACCGCGGGAGCATCCAACGTGACCTGTTCCCCGCTTTCGTTGGTCAGGGCATCGGCCATGGGATTGAATTTCAGGGTGCCGGCCAACCCGTAGGCCATGACAACCTCGGGGCTGCCGATGAAGGCGTGGGTCTGGGGATTGCCGTCGGCCCGCTTCTTGAAGTTGCGATTGAAGGAGGTGACGATGGAATTAACTTCCCCCTCCTTGATGTCCTCGCGCTGCCACTGCCCGATGCAGGGCCCGCAGGCGTTGGTCAACACCGTGGCGCCGACTTCCTCGAGAGCCGCAAGCTGCCCGTCCCGCTTGATCGTCTGATAGATCAGGTCGCTTCCCGGAGAAACCCACAGGCTGGTCTTCATCTTCAGACCCTTGGCCTTGGCCTGCAACGCCACGTCGGTAGCCCGGCAGATGTCTTCGTAGGAGCTGTTGGTGCAGCTGCCGATCAGCGCGGCGGTCAGTTTCTCGGGGTAACCCTCGGCCTCGGTGTCGGCCGCCATCTTCCCGACCGGGTGGGCGATATCCGGCGAATGGGGCCCGACCAGATGCGGTTCCAGGGTGGAAAGATCGATCTCGATGATCTGATCGTAGAAATCGGCGGGATTGGCCAGTACCTCGGGATCGGCCGCCAGCAGGTCCCGGTTGGAGTCAGCCAATTCAGCCAGGTCCGCGCGACTGGTGGCCTTCAGATAGTCGCCCATCTTGTCATCGTAAGGGAAGATGCTGGTCGTGGCCCCCAATTCGGCCCCCATGTTGGTGATGGTCGCCTTGCCCGTACAGCTGAGCGCCTCGGCGCCGGGCCCGAAGTACTCAACGATGGCGTTGGTACCGCCTTTGACCGTCAAAATGCCCAAAAGCTTGAGGATGACGTCCTTGGGAGCGGTCCAGCCGTGGGGCGCACCGGTCAGTTTCACACCGATCAGGCGCGGATCCTTCACTTCCCAGTTCAGGCCGACCATCACGTCGACGGCGTCGGCTCCGCCCACACCGCAGGCCACCATGCCCAGGCCACCCCCATTGGGAGTATGGCTGTCGGTTCCGATGATCAGGCCACCGGGAAAGGCGTAATTCTCCAGGACAATCTGATGGATGATGCCTGAACCAGGCTTCCAGAAACCCATCTTGTAGCGGGCCGCGGACGAGCCGAGGAAATCGTAGACTTCCTTGTTCACGTCCAGGGCGTGGGCCTTGTCGAATTCGGCGCCCTTGTGGGCCAGCAGCAGATGGTCGCAGTGGATCGTTGTCGGCACCGCGGTTTCGTCACGACCGGCCTGCATGAACTGCAGGATGGCCATCTGCGCCGTCGCGTCCTGCATGGCGACACGGTCGGGCCGGAGCGCCAAAGTCGCCTCGCCACGTTCGAATTCCTGCCCGGCCGGATCGGCCAGATGCCCAAAGAGGACCTTTTCGGCCAGGGTCAGAGGTCGGTCAAGCCGTTCACGTACGATCGCGAGCCGCTGCCTGGTCTGCTCGTAGACATTGTTTACCATTTCCCGAGTCGTCTCTATGGACATGAGCGTTCTCCTTGTCGGAGTTGATTTCAATGGGTTGTATGATCGGAAATATAGGCAATCCGCAGGAAAATTCCCGGAATTTCAGTAGTGGAAGAAGGTCAGCGCCCCTCGAGCAGGCGGTCGCCCAGAATGCGAGGCAGGCCCGCTTCAAGAATATCGTGGCGCGCCGCGAGATTGTCGTATTCCACCCGCTCGAAATTGAACGAGCCCTCCTGGCGGTCCCACCACAGGAACGAGGCGCGCGGGTCGTTGTCGCGGGGCTGTCCCACGCTGCCTGGGTTGACAAGCATGCGGAGGCTTTTTTCCAGGAAGATCTTCTTCTGCCTGATGGGAATGAAACCATGGCCGTCAAAAACGACCGGATGATGCGTGTGGCCGAAGAAACAGACCCCGGGCCCATCCGCTTCCAGCACGCCGGCCGAGGCTTCCTGGAGATCGTCGAGGTAGATCAGGTAACGGTCCCGGTCGTCGGGAGCCCCGTGCACGAACATGGTCTCTTCATCCGGTGAAAGAGAGGTGGGCAGGGCGCCCAACCATTTCAGATCGTCCCGGGTCAGCAGCCGTCGGTTGTGTTCCAC
>JAGLCY010000078.1 GCA_023270185.1 Candidatus Krumholzibacteriia bacterium
TGGAATCGATACCCAGTTCATCAATCCGCGCCCAGACCGCGGTCAGGGCCTGAAGGTTGCTGTGGATATCGGAAATAACCGCCAGGCGAGTCATCATGTCTCCCGGGGACAGACGATGTGCAGTTCAGGATTCATTTCATTCCAAAACAAATAGGGTTGGTTCAACCTTCTTGTTAACCTAACCCTGACGGTCTACCATATATCAACCACGGAATTTCCGCAAACCAATACCACCGGAGCCTTTGCCATGGATATGACTCTCAGCAACGTCGATGAAACCGTCGTAGCGCTTGCCGCGGCCCGATGCCGGGAAAAGGGCATCATCATTCCCACCCTTGCCCAGATGAAAAATCCGGCGCTGATTCCCGCCGCAATCCAGGACAAGCTGAAAAAGGTGGGGCTGTGGGACATCGATCCCCTGAACCTGTTCCGCATCACCTGGAAAAACGATCCGGACACGGGACTGTTCAACGACGGCAACTGGGTGGAATTCCCTTCGTCCCTGACCGGCGTGGACGCGCGCGTCATCGGACTTGTCGGCCATTGGCTTCCCACTGGCTCCCACAAGGTCGGCGCGGCCTTCGGCTGCCTGGTGCCCCGGTTGGTCACCGGACAGTTCGATCCCACCACCCAGAAGGCGGTCTGGCCCAGCACGGGCAACTACTGCCGCGGTGGCGCCTTCGATTCCCGGCTGCTCGGCTGCGAGTCCGTGGCCATCCTTCCCGAAGAGATGAGTGCCGAAAGATTCGAGTGGCTGAAAAACGTGGCTGACGAGGTGATCGCCACCCCGGGTTGCGAGTCGAACGTGAAGGAAATCTACGACAAGTGCTGGGAAATCAGGGCCACCCGGCCCGAGTGCGTGATCTTCAACCAGTTCGACGAATTCGGTAATCCCATTTGGCACTACAACGTGACCGGTGGGATCATCCAGGAAATCTTCGACCGGATCGCCGGGCCTGGAGAGCGGCTGGGCGCCTACATTTCAGCCACCGGTTCGGCAGGCACCATCGCCGCCGGGGATTTCCTGAAGACGCTGCATCCGGACATGATCACCACCGCGGTGGAAGCCCTGCAGTGCCCGACTCTTTTCTCCTGCGGTTTTGGGGGCCATCGCATCGAGGGCATCGGTGACAAGCATGTGCCCTGGGTCCACAACGTGCGCAACACCGACATGATCTGCGCGGTGGACGACGCCCAGTGCATGGACCTGTTGCGCCTGTTCAACGAGGAGGCCGGACGTGAGATCCTGGTCGCCGCCGGAGTCCCGGAGCCCATGGTGGGCGACCTGCCCCTGTTGGGCATTTCCAGCATCTGCAACCTGGTGGCCGCCATCGAGACGGCCAAATACTACGACATGGACGGGCGGGACATCATCTTCACTGCCCTGACCGATTCGGCCGCCATGTACACCTCACGTCTGACGGAAATGACCGCTGAACGGGGCCCCTACGGCCGGGACCAGGCCGTGGCCGACCATGCCCGCTGGTTGTTGGGCGTCACCCCGGACTATGTGCGGGAACTGAGCTATCACGACCGCAAGACCCTGCACAATTTCAAATATTTCACATGGGTGGAACAGCAGGGGCGGTCGGTGGAGGAATTGCGTCAGCTCTGGGACCGGGATTTCTGGACCGAAACCTTTGGGGTGGCCGAAGCCTGGGACCACCGGATCAAGGAGTTCAACGACCGGGTGGGGCTGCTCTGATCTGCTCTGATCTGATCGGCCCTTCCTTGCCCGGTCATTCGAAATCAATCGGAGTGGATGCTCAGGCCCTTTTTTCTGACCCGGTTCATCTCGAAGCTCGATGTGGCCTCACAGTAGAGATCCGCAAGTTCCCTTTCGTAGGGCAGAAAAGACCGGATCACGTCAGCCGGCAAGTCGCCGTCCTTGAATGGCACACCTGTTTCGGCGCGTTTCATCCGGTCCGCCTCCTGTTCCCAGAGAACCGCCTCGTTCGCCATTCCCACTTGCGCCAGGGCCTCGGCGTGATTCCGCGCCAGGGTCCGCATGACCTTTTGTTCCCCGCCGGACATGCCCCCTTCGGAATCCCCGTCGAGATCGACGTTGGGTGCATTCCCCAGCCATGAGTTATAGACCAGGACGTAGATCCAGGCATATTCCCCAAGCCCCATTTCGCTTTCGAGCAGGGCCTGATTGCGCACCTGGATGAACCGGCCCATATCCCCCACCATCCCGAAGATGTTTCCGGTCAAATCGCCCACTGCCTTGAAGACTTCACCCTTGGTGGGTTCCTCCCCGTCCTTGTCGAGCTCCTCCATGGCTGCGAAACTTTCACCGAGCTTCTGGAATTCCGCGCACATGGGCATTACGGCACGTCGGACGACCATGAATTTTTCCAGCCGGTCAGGAGTGATGCCCTGCGGAGGAGGGATATAGGCTTTCCGTTCCCCGTACTCGGCGATGAGTTCCTTCTGGGCGTCGATGGCCTTGTTGAAGGGTCTCATCAAATAAAGACTGCCTCCGACCGACAGCAGGATGCCCAGCAGGATCACCGCACCACAACCCACGCCACAACCGATCAACCACTTTTTTCCGGAATCGGACACGATAGCTCCTTTGGCGTCCAGGCCTTCTGGTCGGGACTCAACGAAAACCGGATCTCGCGGGGCGCCTACTGAATAGCAACCGCCCCGCCTCAGCGTCCTACTTGTATCCGAACAGGACCGTCCAAATGATCGTGATGATCAGGGTCAACCCGATGGCCAGCGCCACGAAACCGAAAGTCTTCAGCGCCTTGACGAAACCATCGGGCAGCGGATCGACCATGTGCTCTTCCAGACGTCCTTCACTGACCAGCTCCTCGTATTCGCGGGGCCGATCTTCCCTGAACTCCTCCAGGGTCATCCGGCCGGTGAAGATAACCGGATCCATGGGGAACCGGTCGGGCCGGAAATGCGTGTTGAAGAAGTGGATCGTGAAGATGAACCCGGTCGCCAGCAACGCCTCGTCCGAGTGGATGATCGAGGCCACGTTGATGAACCACCCCGGCAACACATAGGTGAACAACTCGGGGAACCAAAGAATGAGCCCACTGAAACCGATCATGCCGACACCCCAGAAAACGGCGAAATAATCGAACTTCTCCCAGTAGGTCCAACGACCGTACTGCGGCCGGTCGCCCTTGTGCAGGAACCACTTCATCGTCTGGATGAATTCCACGCCGTCCCGCCCGTTGAACATCATCCCACCCGGGCCGAGAATGAATTCCTTCCAGCTCTGGCCGGCCTTCCTGCGACGACAGTGGGCATCGTAGATATGCCTGATGAAGTAGAAGAAGGTCAGGCCGGCACCCATGCGGTGCAGGGTCCCCGCGGACTGGAAACCGCCCAGGGCATTGGCCAGCCACTGGGCCCAGGGCAGATAGGAGAACTTCAACGTCATCCCGGTGACCGCCAGGGTCAGGAAGCTGATGATCATTGTCCCGTGCAACATCCTTTGCAGGCGGTTGAACCGACGGAACTGTTTTTCACCCTTGGCCTGGTTGCGCAACCGGCGTGAATGCTTCATGGCCTGGAAGCTGCGGGGCATCCACATCAGGGTGTGGAGACCAAACACCAGGAAGGTCCCGATCAACAGCACGGTCATGAACAACCAGGTGTAGTGGATGACCGGATACTTGTCCTTGTCGTGGTGGGTGGCGTGGGTCAGGTATCCGGCGAATTGCCGATGAGCGCCCGGATGACACTTGGCGCATGTACCCACGATGTTATCGCGCGACAGGGTCGAAGCCGGGTTGTCCGGTTTGAGAATGTTGTGCTGCCCGTGGCAATCATGGCAACTGGCTGTTTCGGTGTAACCCAGGGCGAAGACCTTGCCGTGATAGGTCTCGAAATAGGTTTCGGTTACACTTTCATGGCACACACCGCAGGAGTTGGCGATCTGCAGCTTGAAGCCCTGGGCGTCGATACGGGCAATCTCGTGGGAGCTGTGGCAGTCGTCGCACATGGGCAGCACGTGGCCGTCCTTGTTCTCGCCCGTGAAGTGGATACTCCCACGAAAAGTCCGGTCGATGCCCTCGTGGCACCGGCTACAGGTGTCGGCCACCTTGGATCGGTTGACGGTAGAGCCGGCATCCTTGCCGGGCAGGATGGCGTGTGTCGAGTGGCAATCGACGCAGGTCGCCGTCACCACCAGTCCGCCCTTTTCCAGCGCCTGACCGTGCACACTCTTCTTGTAGTTGGCCACCATGCTTTCCGCGGCGCCTTCGTAGCGCTTGTCGGCGACGCCGCCCGCGTCGTGGCAGACCCCGCACAGATCGGGAATATTCCTGACGTGGGTTCGGGATTCCGGATTGTCCTTCTTGAGAATATCGTGGCCGCCGTGGCAGATCAGGCAATCCGGAGTGTCCGGGTCACCCTGCTGTTCCATCTTGCCGTGGATGCTGTTCTTGTAGATCTCCACCACTTCGGCATGGCAGATAGAGCAGTCGACGCGGCTGGGAATGGTGTCGCAGGGCCTTTCATGGTTGACCGAAGCCCCGGTGTGGCACTTGATGCAGGAAGTCTTCCTGTGGGCGGACCCGCCAAGAATCTCGTGGTCCACGAACATGGACTTGCCCTCGGTACCTGGCCCCGTGCCCGCGAGTTCAGCCTTCTGGTGGCAGACCAGACACTCGCTGTCGGACATGCCCTCGTTGTAATAGACCCGCCGGACTTCATGGGGCTGGTGGCATTCGATGCAGACCGGAACCTTGGACGGATCCTTTTCCCACAAATTTCCCTGGATGACCTTCCGATGCACCTTCTCGATCAGTCCGTGGCACTGTTCGCAGGTGGCCGCCACGTTGTCGCGGTGAATACTTGATTCGGGGTCATTGTGATTGCGGACGTTGTGCGCGGTGTGGCAGTCGGAGCAGACAGCGGTTCCGGTCAACCCGCGGCGGTACAAACCCTCGCCGTGGATGGATAGGGAATAGTGGGTCAACACGCTGTCCTGGGAGACGTCGGCGTAGTCGCTGACTCCCGCGCCTTCCTTGTGGCAACGACCGCACATGATGGGAATGTTGAACTTGTTCACCCTGGAATCCGGATCCTCCGGCGGGGTGATGTCGTGGGCCCCGTGGCAGGACCAGCAGCGCGGCGCCAGGGGAACACCTTCGGCCACGCGGATGCCGTGGAGGCTGCCGTCGTAGATCTCCGCTATGTCATCGTGGCAAATGGTGCAGTCGACATCCTCGAGTTCTTCATCGTGTTCGCCGTCGAAATCCTGCAGATCGGTATGGCAATCGACGCACTCGATGTTTTCCCTGCCGTGGATGGATCTCCGGTATTGGTCGATATCCACGTGGAGGGATATGACCCTGGTCCCCTCGTTTTTCGTGAAAGCCTCGTCATCGTGGCAGTCCAGGCAGTCCTCCGCGGTTTGGGCCAGGACCGGGCCCGCCCCCATCAGGATCGCTCCTGCGAGAAAGACAAATAGAACCCGTTTTGCCGGGAAATTTCGGGCAAAAATCTCGGTGGACAGCACTTGGAAAGGCATCGGGACTACTCCAAAAAAGACAATGGAACTGGTGAAATCGATGACAGGTCAGATTATTGGCCCCCAATCCCTACGGGTCAAATAGGTTATCACTATATTTGAGAATGCGTTGCAAGTTCCAAGTTGAAGGGGGAAATGGGCCTACACAGGAGAAATAAACTCTTCTTTTAAGTATCGAATATAAATTGAGTTGGTGAGGTGAAACTGTTTAATGCTTAACATATGATTTTGATTTTCGTTCTCAGACATGGTGTTCCAACACGGGATGTCAGCCATGAAATCCCTCTCCGGGAGAGTTATTAATCGAGTCCCGGCCCGGAATTCGGTCCCGTTCATACTCACCATCAGGACACCCTTCCGGCAAGTTCCCGCAGTTTGCGGGTCACGGTGCGGATAATGCCCTTGGCGATGCGCACATCATCAGACAACAGATCGTTGAATTCGTTGCGATCGATGCGCAACAGTTTGGTGTCCTCGGTGGCGGTGGCGGTCATGACTCGCGGCTCATCGTCGAACAGGGCCCAGGTGCCGAAGGTGGTCGACTTCGCGGCAGTGGTGATCTCCCGATCCCCCTGGTGCAACCGCACGTGACCCTCGAGAACCATGTACAGGGCATCGGGGCTGTCGTCTTCCCGGTAGACGGAATCGCCCGTCAACACCGACATTTCCCTGGCGATGGCCGCCAAGGCGGCCAGCTGGTCGGTCGGCACCTCGGCAAACACCTCGACGTTTTGCAGCAGAAGCACTTTTTCGATGGGTGACAGCATATCATCTCCAGTTCGGGCCAGGTGGTGGGCGGCGGCCGGATTATCTATTCGGCCCCCGGCAAAGATGGCGCAGGCGGCCAGCCAGGGATCGCAATCCCGGCTCAGGATATCCAGGGCTTCGGCGGTATCGCGGGTTGGCTCTCCGATATCCAGGTCCGCCATCAGACCCGTTTCAAGCCATGCCTCGTAGGCCGGCTGTTCATCGATCAGGGACAACACCAACCGGCGGTGTGTTCCATCCAGCAGATTGTCCAAAAACTCCTGGGCGTTGGCCCGCGGCACCCGCCGGCCGCTTATCACACCATGGTAGGAATTGAGCACATCCCGCAGGGGATATAATAGTCCCAATAGACGAAATACACTCTCGAGTCTCAACATCTGTGTTTCGGTCATCACACGGTCCAACAACCGGGCCGGCTCTCCCTGTTCCGGCAACAGGGTACCCAACTGTGAAAGCTGAAAAAACCGTCCGGCCTCGGTGGCGATCTCCACCGAGACAACTTCCCGATTGAACTTCAGCTCCGAATACCCAGACCGCAGTTGTCCCAGGGCCCTCAGCACCCCGAAACGCATCTCGGGCCGGTGGGTGGCCATATGGTTCAGGAGGATATCCACGCTTTCCTGGGTGGGAACCAATTCCAGAATCCTGGGGATTTCCTCGCGCGCCCGGGCGGAGTTGTCTCCGGACAGGAAAAAGGCCTCCAGTTTCCCGATGAGGCCGGCATCCTCCCAGGCCAATTCCGCCAGCGAGACTCGGGCGTGGGTCCGCAGGTGCGGATGGTCGAGCAATCGCAACAACCAGTCGACGCGACTGAAATCCCGCCGTGATCCGACGCCGGCGATAGCCGCTTCAACCACCGCGGAATTCGGATCCCTCGCCAGGAACTCCCAAAGTCGATCGGAGCATCCGGTCGGGTTCCAGGACAGCCTGGCCAGTACTTCCCGTCCTTCGGCGCCTGTGTCTTCGGTGTCGTTCAGAATGGCGTCAACCACCGGTTCGGAAATAAGGTCCCGGTACTCCGCAGCCTGATCCCGGTCCGCGATGAAAGCCGCGGCGGCATTGCGGGCCGCTGGACCATCGGCCAACATTTCCTCCAGGAAAACCCGTGATCCCCATTCCGATGATTCGAGGTTCACCACACAGGCAACAGCCCCCACCCTCACACCCAGATCGGGATCCGCCAGGAATTCCCCGGCCCGCCCGCTGTCGATGGGTTCACCGTTCAGGCAGAGAACCTCCAGCACCCGGCGCCTCACTTCGGGCGACCGATGATCCAACAGTGGCCGAACCGCCGCCAGCAACTGCGACGACTGGACCCCCTGCAACATGTCCAGGGCATAGACGATCTCCCGCTGGTTGTCGCTGCCCAAAGCGCCCACCAGGACTTTGACGGCCGAAGCGTCATCGATGTGCACGGTCAACCCGGCCAGATCGATTTCCCGTCTGGACAGGGCCATCCGGAAAGAGTTCACATATTCCCGGCGCATCAACAGGGCCAGGATAAACCATCCCGCCAGCAACACCATGGTCACCATCGCGATCCGGCTCAGATCCCATTTCAGGACAAGGGTAAACAGAAGCAGCAGTCCCCCGGCCATGCCTCGGGCCCAGCGATCCACGAACATGTCGATGAAGACCTTCGTCCGTTTTTTCAAGGCCAAAGGAATGGGCAGGAACAACAATTCGCGGCTGGTTTTATCCACCGAATATTTCAGGGTGATGTCGCTGCCGCGCATGATCATCGCCGCGACCAGGCCGGGCATGATGATCATTCCCATGACACCACCGGCCAGGACCGCCGGCAGCACCAGGAGCACACCTCCCACTCCCAGCCATCGGATCAACTTCGCCGCGAACAGGGCCTGCACGAGCAGTGAAAGCAGACTCATCCGGCCATAAAAACGCCCCAGGAAGGAAGTCAACTCCGCCTCGTTGCCGATGGCTTGCCAAGTGACGGTCTTGAACTGGAAATCGATGAAGGAAGCGGTCATCACCGTCATGGCGATGATGCCCACGGTCAGACTCAGGTGGCGGGACCCGGCAATCGAACGGACGATACTCCGGAAGTCTCCACTCCTTTCCTCCTCACCGGTGGGATTGGGAGCCGCGTCCATTCCAGTTGGCTTACGGTTCCAGACCAGCCGGCTGATGATCCCGACGCCCGCCAGGACTATGCAGCTGACCAGAAGAAGATCCTGAGTCGGCAGGCCGACCTCGAGGATCAGGAAACTCGTGATTTCTCCTCCCACGAAGGCGCCGGCGATGCCGCCGAGACCGAGCAGGGGAAAGATGCGTTTGGCCTGGCTCGCGTCGAAAACCCCGTTGGCCAACAGCCAGAACTGGCTGGTGGTCAGACCACCGGCGACACCCACCCAGCTGTAGAAGAGATAAAACACCCAATCCTGCCGCACGTCGATCAACAGGCGCAACACGATCAGGCTGACAATCAGAACCAGGATGGTCAGGGCGATAAGCCGGTCCAGGCGCCGCCGCAGACCAGCCCGCGCGTAGGCGGCCGTCACCGGTGCGGCCACCAGGGCCGTCAGCAGATAGGCCAAAGGAAGTTGTGCAGGACTGATCTCGACCAGGAACAGGGAATCCCGAGCTGGTTTGAGCAAGTAGTAGAAAAGTAGCAGCAGGAAATAATTGGCGGACATCAGGACCACCAACCTTCGTTCGCCGGATCGCAGATCCGGCAGGAATCCCGCCAGCCAGTTCATCAGGCACCGGCTTTCGACATTCCCACGGAGTCAGGCGGCAGGGTGGCCACGAACAGGACCAGGATCAGGACCGGACTGGCATCCGGAAGGACGTTGATCATTTCATTCATCACCCTTCGGGATCGCCGGGTTGGACATCGCTTTTTCCGACTCGAAAATGGAATGAATTTCCCTGGCGGTCAGATGCCTTACTCCCCCGATGGGAAGGTCGCCCAATCTGATGTCCCCGATCCTGGTGCGCCGAACGAATACAACCTTGTGGAGAAGTGTGTTCAACATGCGCCGGACCTGCCGGATCTTTCCTTCCCGCACCACCATGGTGATGACGGTCCGTGAATTCAGGACTTCCACGATTTTCACCGACAACGGCCGGAACATGCCCAATTTTGGCAGATGGACACCCGCGGTCATGACCCCGATCTCCAGCTCGGTCAGCTCACCCTCCACCTGCACCCGGAATTCCTGGTCCAAAACCTTGGAACCGGTCACCAGGTTGATCCAGGGGCGATCATTGGAGATGAGCAACAACCCCACGGTCTTACTGTCCAACCTGCCCGCCGTCTGAAGTCCGGGGATGTCGCGAGGAAAAAATTCCGAAACCAGTTTTCGTTCAGGGCCTTCGCTGGGAGTACAAACCACCCGGACGGGTTTGTTGAAAGCGTAGTAACTCGGCTTCAGGCGGGCCAGGGGCCGACCGTCCAAATAGATCTGGCTGCCGGCGGCCAGCATCCTGTTCGGATCGAAGATTATTTCATCGTCAACCGAGATCCTGCCCTCGTCCACCATCGTACTGGTCTGTTTCCGCGTGCCGTAACCCGCCTTCATCAGGGCCCGGGCCAGACCCATGGCCCGCGCGGGCTTCCATCGGTCAACCGATGAGGCCGGAGAATCCGAATTGTGCTTCTGTTTCTTGGCCATGGCCTTCCAGTTTCTGTTGTCCGAACTCTAGTTGAGCGTCGCCCAAACGACCATGATGACGACGTATGTCAGCAAAAGAACCATTCCGCGTTTTCGGCCGATCTTGCCCTTCCCCAGGATAATCATGGAAAACACCATGAAGGTCAGCAGCAGCATGCAGATCATCTGGACCTGCAGGGCAGAGAACGACAGGAACCCCGAGGACCGACCACCTTCCGCGTCGAGATTCCTGAACAGCCCCACCGGCCCGGCCACCGCCAGTATGTTGAAAAGGTTGGAGCCCACGATATTCCCGAGGGCAAGATCGTCTTCATTGCGCATGGCGGCCATGATGGTCGTGGCCAATTCCGGCAGGCTTGTACCCACCGCCACCAAAGTCAGACCGATCAGGGTTTCCGAAACCCCCATGCTGACGGCCAGCCTCAGTGCCGAGGTTACGATGAAATGACCGCCGAGGGCCAGCCCACCCACGCCGAGGATCGTCATACCCGCGCCCCTGGTCAATTCCCGCGTCCGGTGTTCTCGATCGACATCCGGCAATTCCGCCGGCACATCGGCCACCACCGCCCCGCGATCCCGATTCTTCAGGGTCCACCACAGGAACGCGATGAAAAATACAACCAGCAGGCCGGCGTCCCAGTGGCCGAGGCGGCCATCCCAGACCAAACCCACGAACAGCACGGTGGCCACCAGGAGAAAGGGCACTTCCTTGCGGGATAAACCCCGCTCCACGATCACCGGTCGCAGCAGGGCGGCAAGGGCCAGGATCAACCCCAGATTCGCCACGTTGGAGCCGATGACGTTGCCCAGGACAAGCCCCGTATTCCCCTTGATCGCTCCGACGATGGAAACGAACAACTCGGGAGCCGATGTGCCGAAGGCCACCACCGTCAGCCCCACGACCACCGTGGGCACACGCAGCACCGCGGCAATGCGGGAACCGCCGCCGATGAGAAACCAGGCGCCGCCGACCAGCAGTCCGATGCCCGCGGCGAAGAGGAAAATCTGCCAGATCGCTCCGGTCACTCGACCTCCGAACAGTCAGGGACAATAGCCACGGCCCGCACGGGGGAAGCCTCGGTCCCCTCCAGTTTCAAGGGCAGAACCAGTAAGGTGAAACCCTCCTCGGGCAGGGCCGCCAGATTGGCCAGGTTCTCGATGTTGATCATTCCGGCCGGAGCGCAAATATCGTGGGCAACCTGACCGTCGAAAGGGTCAAGGCTCGGAGTGTCCAGCCCCACTCCCTTGAGTCCGGCACCCGCCAGCAACTCCGCCAATTCCGGGGAAAGAAACGACCAATCGCGATAATAACGGTCAGTACCCCAATGCTTGCCCCAGCCGGTGTCGAACAATACGAAATCAACGGAGGTCAGATCGACTCCATCGCACACTTCCGGGCCAAGAGCTCCTGGTGATTCACCTTTTCCGGCCCGGATAACCACTCCCTTACCCACGAACCCGTCCACAGGCAGACGGTCAACGCCCGGTTCACCTGCCAAAAAATGAAGGGGGACGTCGATATGGGTACCCACATGACACCCGATTTCCAGGGAACTGGACATGTGCGCATCCGGGCCGTGGAGACTATGCCGGTGGATGTCCAGGGGCTGCCTGTCATCGGGCCACTGGGGCATACCCGGTTTGATCGTGTGGGTCAGATCCATCAATTTCAAGGGGTCGGCTCCGTAAGCGGCAAGGCTCAGGTTACTCAGCCGGAATGATATGATTCCACGTGAATGTTGCGGCGCAATTCCCCGACCTCGAACTCCGAGGCGAAAATGATGCGTTCGGCCGCGTCGAGCAATCCGTCAACCATGGATTCTTCATTGGAAACGGCGCTGACCGCCAGAAAACAACGCTGGATGAGATCAGCCGGACCCACCTGGGCCACGGCAAAATCCTGGTTCTTCAGCTTCTGCACCAGAGCGCGCAGAGGACCCCGCCGATCCTTGAGAGTCCTGGCCGCGATCATCACCAGATCCGCAGTCAGGGTTCCTGAATAGGTCCGGACATCATCCACAAGGCGCCTCCCTGCCGCATTCCCGCAAAACTAAGGTATTACGGGTGAATTGTCATGAATGAATACTTGTTGACCGCCCGACCAGCTCCAATCATGGGGCAAATTGGTTGTGCCTCTGAAATTGTGTCTGGTCCATTTGAATCGTTCCTGGTGTTGGAGCACCCCCCATGGGGTTAATATTTTTGATGTTTTGAGCAACTCCAGGTCGCCAATCACCCTGTCAAAACGCTTATTCATCAAAATGATCGGTTCTTTGAAGTGCGGTTCCCAGCTCAAATCAACCAGACACAATTTCAGAGGCACAACAAAAACGATTCAGACAATCTGGCCCGATTCCTGCAAATAAATGCCTGTCATGGAGAAAACTCATTTCCATTTACCCCCCGATTCCGGCAGAACCGCGAAAGCCGTACTGTTCATTGCCATGGTGTGTTCAGTGGTTGCGGGCTGCCAGGAAAGGATCGACCGACCGGGTCCGGGCCTGGACACCAACCTGCCCCTGACACCCCACCCGGTGGTGGAACGGGACATCGCGGCCATCGACAACAGCGGTGTCATCCGACTGATCACCAATTACAACTCCAGTAGCTATTTTATCCACCGTGGCGGGCAGGCGGGGTTCGACTACGAACTTGTCTGGCGCTTTGCCCGCGAACGGGGCCTGACGGTTGAGGTTGTCATTCCGGAGCCCGACGAGGATTTTGTCACCCTCCTGAACTCGGGCCGCGGCGATCTGGTCGGCGCGGGTCTTGTGCCGGACACGGATCTCGAACGTTGGGTAACCTGGACCCGGCCGACAAATTTCGTCCGCAAGGTGGTTGTCCTGTCGGCGGATTCCGACCGGTCGGCAGACTACCGAAGCCTGGCCGGAATAAAGATCACATTGCCTGCGGGTGATCCGTTCAGGGAAAAACTTCAGGACCTGAAAAAAGCAATGAACATCCAGTTCTTCGTGACCACGGGAAAACCCGGCGATCAGGCTGAAGACCTGTTGACCCTGGTCAGCCAAGGCAGGATCGAGGCCGCCGCGGTGAACGATAACATCGCCCGCAGCGCCCTGGCCTACCTGCCGAACCTGAAACTGGGAGTCCACCTGGGCAAACGCCGTCCTACGGGTTGGTTGGTTCGGAACAACAGTCCGGAGCTCAAGGCCGCCCTCAACAGCTTCCTCAAGGATCACCTCAAGGTGAACCCCACCGGGCGAACCCGGCGCAGCAACATGTACGGCACCATCTATGACCGGTATTTCGAAAACCCCCTGTCCATCCAGAGATTCCAGGAACCCACCCACCGTCCGGACAAGAGCGGGATCCTCTCCACCTATGACGAACTGATCCGCCGCAAGGCCGAAGCGATGGGGTTGGACTGGCGCATGGTAACAGCCCTGATCTATCAGGAATCCGAGTTTCATCCCGAGGCTCACAGCAAGGCCAACGCCCGCGGGCTGATGCAGGTTTTGCCCCGGTTCGCCGGTGACCAGGCCGACAGTCTGTTCCTGCCCGGGCCCAACCTGACGGCGGGCCTGCGCATGATGAAAAGAACCTACAACACCTACGCGTACCTGGATTCCCTCGACCGGTGGCGCTTCACCCTCGCCGAATACCACGCGGGCCACGGACACGTGACTGACGCCCGGCGCATGGCCATCGAGATGGGCCGCGACCCCAACAAATGGGATGGATCCCTGAACATCACCCTGCCCCGCCTCATGGAACGGAAATATTTCAGCAAGACCCGGCACGGATTCTACGGAGGTGCCACAACGGTGGAATACGTGGAGGAAATCATCAATCGGTACCGGATGTACACGCGATTGGTGGCCCGGATCCCAGAACCGAGGATCGATCAATTCCCGGTGGGGTTGCCGGGCACGAACAACATGGATATCACGGCCATGCCGGATCTGACTCGTCCACCGGCTTTGAAGTAGGTTCAGTTGAGGTTGGGATTCAGATGACCATCACGATCTCGGGCCGGTTTGTCAGGGTCTGGAAGATCGCATCGCGCTCCGCTTCATCCTGCACCGTCAGATTCAGACTCAGACTGATGTACTTTCCACCCTTGCTGGAGCGGGACATTCCCAGCTCGAACTCCCGGTCGCCGGAATTCTGGTTCAAACAGGTTTCCATGCACTCTTTGACGGCCCCGCGCATCGAATCTTCCTCCACCCCGATGACCTTATAACCCCAGAGGCAGGGATACTCCACGACGGGTCCCTGATTTTTCTCTTCTGACATATGGTCCTCCCTCGTTGCCAGGGGATCTGGTTTTCGGTAACCGGTATTGTCGGATATTCCCGGTGACTAGACAACTCCGAATACAACCCCGGATGTCGGTTGGCCCCCGCGGCGGGCTGTGCTAGATTCCATCGGTCCGGTGACCGAATCAAGAATGGAGCTGTGATCCCCTTGCGCCTTCCGGCAACCACTATGAGATGCGCCACCCGGCTGCTTTTGCCCGCCGTCCTGCTATTGCTCTTGCCTGCGGATGTCCTGGCCTCTTCGACCCGCATCAACAGCCTGGGAGGATCCGGAGGATTTTTCGAGGACGACAACAACGTGCTGCGTTGGTGCGGCAGCCTGGGAGACTATCCCGATTGGGCGGTCATTGAAACCGGCCACTTCGACCTGACAAACGGTTATGACGATGACTGGGGCAAGACCGTGTCCGGTCCCGGCGGGGGTGTCCACGCCCGATTCGACCAGGCCGGCCGCTGGGGCACCGGAGGCCTTTACTTTCACGGCCGAGCTGACGACAGCGACCCCGGCAGCCTTCACCGAAGCCACCTGGGTGGCAGCGTGACGGCGCTGTATTCCAGGGAGATCGCCGGTGTATCGGCCGGCCTCATGTTCAGACACACCGCCGACACCGAATTCAAGTCCCTCGACAGTGGCGAGATCCGCATCGAAAACGGTTACGAACGTTCGCGGGACGACCTCGGCCTCGGCGCGCGGATGGACCTGTCAGACAACGCCTATCTGGATGTCGCAGCCGACATCCGACACATCTCGGACCGCGCCTACGGTTACGATCCCACCAACCTGGATTGGGACACCGGGGAAATGGACTCCTGGAACAACTACGGTCTGCGCGCCCGGGCTTTCATCGGACTGAACGATCGCCTGGCCCTGGTGCCCCTGGTTGAATACATCAGTGAAGATTTCACCGGCACTTCTTTCGCCGGCGCGGGATTGTGGCGGGAAGCTTCCGACAACAAGGGGCGCATGATTCGCTTCGGCGCGGGACTGAATTTCTTCGTGAACTCGGACAACTTCCTGCTTGTTTCCACTGAATACATCGACGGCCAGGTCGACCACACCATCCGCAACCTGGATGGAGACATTGATTATTTCGGGCAGGAAAACTACACCGTTCTGCTGATGCGCCTGGCCTTCGAGACCCGCCTGGCCCACTGGATCACCGTGCGGGCCTCATCGGGTTACGACCACATCAACAACCAGGGCGACCTGTCCGAAAATCCGACCCCGGGCGAACACATCCCCCTGGGGATGGGTGTGGGCCTGCATCTGGGCAGCCTCGCCCTGGACATGGCCCTTACCGATCGGGAACCGCGGGGGTTGTCCCGCTACAGCCCCATCCTGCCTGTGGTGGAAAGTTCGACCTGGCTTTCGATCACC
This sequence comes from Candidatus Krumholzibacteriia bacterium, assembly GCA_023270185.1. Lineage (GTDB taxonomy): Bacteria > Krumholzibacteriota > Krumholzibacteriia > LZORAL124-64-63 > LZORAL124-64-63 > JAGLCY01. The sequence goes on from JAGLCY010000078.1 coordinate 15,565, forward strand.
CTGAGTTACGGGTTTTAATGAACGGAATTGCAGTGCTCCCCCCTCTTTCCTTTTCGTCATGGTAAACGAATGACCGTTGCTGTCCGTCCTCTTTCTTATAGCGAGGAGGACTTCGATGAGTGATGAAATAATTAAAAAAGATGATCTCGAACTGGCGCGGGCCGCCACCGGTGGCGACGAAAAGGCCTGGCGCCGCATCTACGACGACACCAACCACCAACTCTACAATTTCCTTTGTTACCAGACCGGCGACCGTGACGCGGCCCGCGACCTCATGCAGGATACGTACGTCACGGCCCTGCGCCGTCTGGACACCTACCGCGGCCAGGGCACCCTGCTCAGTTGGCTGCGCGCGGTGGGATTGAGGAAAACCCTGGATTGGCGGCGACGTGTATCACTGCGCGTACGAAAGCTGGCGGCCTTCGCCCGCGAAAGTACCTCTCTTGCTTCAACCGGCGCGGAGGAGACGTTCCCCGGCCTGGGCGATGGATTTCAGGCGGCGTTGGATCGCCTGTCCCCCAGGCAACGGGCCGCGCTTCTCCTCCGCGAACTCGAGGACCAACCGTTTGCGGAAATCGCCGCCTCCCTCGGCTGCGGCGAACCGACGGCCAGGGTCCATTACCACCGGGCGTGCCGAAACATGAGAAAGTTGCTGGAAGACGGCGACGATCTCGTGTTCAGCGGCAACGCGGGAGGAGCAACGTCATGAAACGCTTTCTGAAAAACAACCGATATGAACTCGATGACCGGGAACGGGAAAACACCTGGTACGCGATCCGGCGGGAACTGAATCCCGACGGACGGCCACGTTGGTTTTCCATGCGCGCGATGCGGCCGGCGCTGGCCGGGGTCGCCACCGTAGCCACCCTCGCTGTGCTGGGTGTGTGGTGGATCGGCTCAAACCAGGCGGACAAGCTCCCGACCGCCCATCCCGTGTTGGTCGCTGAAGCTCCCGAAACCAGGTCGTTCGAGGGGAAGGCCCTCCGGGTGGCCCTTGATGAGTTCCCTGCGGAAAAGTCCACTATCCTGGAAGTGGCGGTATCCCCAACTCCCTCGCCGGTAGGGATCTCCCTCTCCGGCCGGATCCTGGATCAGGAAACCGGAGAGGGCCTGGCCTACGCCAACGTACGTATCCGCGGCACATCCCAAAGCGTGTTGGCGGATTCCAGCGGCGCGTTCCACCTGGTAAACCTGCCGCCGGGCCAGGATATCAACCTGGTAATCATGGTGCTGGGTTACGATCCACTGGAACAGTTGGTGAAAATCCCCCACGAGGGTCCGTTTGAGTACGCCTTCAACCTGAATGCGGTGAGTGACCAGACCCTCAAGAGCTTCGACGTGGCCGGAGTCGAATACAGATCTGTAAACGAGAGCGCTGTCACCGATGCCTTGTCCAGGCAGGCGGGTGTGGTTTCCATGCAGAAAAACGGGGTTGCCCTCAGCCCCAAACCCTCGGCCTTCGCCCCCAACTCGCAAACCGTGACCGAAGGCTTCCGGAGCCTGGGCTCGGTGACCGGGGGCACCAAGCCGCCCAACGGCGAACAGGTCGAGCTGATGTACTTCGAACACACCGGAGTGAACCCGTTCGTGGCCACCGAAGACGACTCGCTGTCCACCTTCGCCGTGGACGTGGACAACGCCTCGTGGACCCTGGCCCGCAATTATCTGAACCGCGGCATGCTGCCGCCCAAGGACGCGATCCGGGTGGAGGAATTCGTCAACACTTTTGACCCCGGCTGGGCGCGGCATACCGACGACGTGTTCCGTTTCCACAGCGATGGCGCCATCTCCCGCTTCGGTAACGGTTACCACCTGCTGCGGGTCGGCGTGGTCGGCAAGACGGTCAAGGACGAGGACCGCAAGGCCGCGAACCTGATTTTCGTCATCGATATTTCAGGTAGCATGGACATGGAAAACCGGCTTGGAGCCGTCAAGGAATCCCTGCACATCCTGTTGAATGAACTTGGTGAAGGCGACCGGGTCGGCCTGGTGGTCTACGGCTCGCGGGGCGAAGTCCGGCTCGAACCCACGGACATCAGCCGTCGTGAACTGATTGTCCAGGCCATCGACGGCCTGATTTCCAACGGCAGCACCAATGTTTACGAGGGCCTCGAACTGGCCTACGGCCTGGCCCGGAAACACTACGAACCCGCCAAGATCAACCGCCTGATCCTGTGTTCGGACGGCGTGGCCAACAACGGCGGCAGCACCAAAGCGGAGGAGATCCTCTCCCTGGTGCGGAAGGCTTCCGACGAGGGCATCACCATCTCGACCATCGGTTTCGGCATGGGCAACTACAACGATGTCCTGATGGAAAAACTCGCCGACAAGGGCGACGGCAACTACTACTACGTGGACGGAAAGAAAGAGGCCGAGCGGGTTTTCAAGGAGAATCTGACCGGGCTGTTGCAGACCATCGCCCGCGAAGTGAAGGTTCAGGTTGAATTCGATACTCGCGCAGTAAAGCGCTGGCGTCTGTTGGGTTACGAAAACCGTGACGTGGCTGATCGCGATTTCCGCAATGACGCCGTCGACGCCGGTGAGGTTGGCTCGGGCCATCAGGTCACCGCGCTGTACGAATTGAAGCTGGCCCACGTTCCCGGCAGCTCCGACGAATCTGAACGGGAAGGACCCGCCATCCGGATCGGCACCGTCAGACTGCGTTTTGAAGCGCCGGCGCACGACACCGCCCGGGCCGGACAGGTCGAGGAAATCGAACAGACTCTCCTGCTCAGCCAGCTGACCGGCGACTTCGCCTCCGGTACGGTGTGGATGCGGGCACAGGCGGTAGCCGCCGAATTCGCGGAGATCCTGCGCGGCAGCTACTGGGCCAAAGAGAGTCGGCTGGCCGATCTCGTTCCGGTGGCCGATGGCCTGGTCGCCGAAATGCCCGGCGACCCGCTGGTCCGCGACCTGGCTGACATGATCCGCAAGGCAGCCGACCTGCAGGAGAACGAAGACTAGTTAGCAGGGTGTTGCAAACCGGGGCCGGCCCGGGGATAATGCGTCGAACAAACGCACGACCCGGACGGCCCCGATCTTCATCGCGACCGGAGATTCCTTGCCCGTTACAATTTTCCAGTCTCCTTTCGAATACGCCATCGCGTGCGCTGTCCTGGTGATCGCCCAGCTCGTCTACGTCCTGTTCGGATTCGGGGCGGGACTGATTGCCGTGGGCAGCCTGGCTCTGATTTTTCCCGAGATCAAGGATGTGGTGGTGCTCCTACTGCTGGTCAATCTGCCGGCGGAAATCCTGGTGGTGAAACAGGCCCGGAAGGAGATCCGCTGGCGGCCCATCGCGGGGCTGGGTATCGGCATCGCCGCGGGAATTCCCATCGGGGCCTGGGTCCTGCGCGGCGGCGATCCCCGTCTGGTCCTGACGATCCTGGGCGGGTTCCTGGTGTTGGTGGGAATCGTATTCGTGCGTCTGCCTTCCGGTGGCCGATTCCACCCTCCAGCCTGGGCGGCTCCTCCCACGGGATTTTTGTCCGGCCTGTTGACCGGCCTGTTCGGCACCGGTGGACCACCCCTGATCATCTGGTACCACCTGAGCGCCGGCAACAAGGCAGCCTTCCGCGCCAACCTGATGACCATCTTTTTGCTGATGACTTTTGTCCGCGTGCCCAGTTACGCGGTGGGCGGGTTGATCACGGCTCCCCGCCTTTGGTCCACCCTGGCGGTGTTGCCCGCGGCCCTGCTGGGAGCCTGGCTGGGCCATCGTCTTCACATCAGGATATCCGAAAAGACTTTCCGACTGATGGTCAGCATCCTGTTGGCTGCATTGGGTGTGATGCTGTTGATCAAGGGCTGATCGGACCAGCTAGAAGGTAAACCCAGCTCCGATCTGGATGTTTGTCAGCTTCGCCCCGATTTCGGGGGTGTGGGTGCCCTCTGGGGGAGTCTCCGCCTTGGCGGTATTGACCAGGGTGTTGTCATGCAGAAGTTGGCCGATGAAGCCCTGGGTGTAGCGGAAATCGACGGTGACCGGACCAACCCCCAGAGACATTCCCACATGCCCCACGATGTCGGTGTTCTTGTAGCCCCATTCGATATGGGCCTGGCCCGGAAAATCCGACCACTCTTCGGACACCTTCAGGACAATCGAGGTCCCCACATAGATCCGGGGCACGATTCCGATGTCGGGCACCCGGGCCCCCAGGAAAAGCGAAGGTTGCACGCAGTGCAAAGTGACTTCGGCATCGGTGACCGCAAAACCGGTTTCCGGATCCGAAAAGAAGGTCGGCTGACTACCCACCTTCTGCACGTACTCCAAGGCGTAGGAAGCGTCGAAGACACTGCCGGCCATGGGGATCTCGTTGCCGACGCCCACAAAAAAACCATCTCCATCATTCTGCAGTCCCACGTCGGCCCGGGTCCATCCCCCGTAGATCTGCACGGCCAAAACCGGCGAGGTGCCCATCAATGCGACCACGGTCATTAGACCCGCGACCAGGAGACGATAACTGAACTTGGACATGGCAAAGTCGTCCTTTCGCAATGGAGTGTCAGGATCAGCGGATCAGGGTCACTGATTTTACGCTGGATAAGCCGCCCACCGTCAAGCGCGCAAAATAGGTGCCCGACGCCACATTGCGCCCCGCGTCGTCCCGCCCGTTCCACGACGCCTCGTGGTGACCGGCCTTCAGGCGGCCCGTCACCAGGGATCGCACCCTTCGGCCGGACACGTCATAGATGGTGAGCTTCACGTCGGCGCCCACCGGCAGGCTGAATTTCAGGCTGGTGGCCGGGTTGAAGGGATTGGGCGCCGCGCCGATGAAGGTGACGGCACCGGGTATTCCGGTTTCTGGCGCCGCGCTGACGTCGGTCACGGTCAGCAACAGGGGCACCAGCAGTTCCGACACCTCGGGATCGGTGGACGTAATGGCCATCGCCGCCACATGGAGCCCGGGCTCCAGACCGGTCGCATCGAAAGTAATGATGGCCGAAACGCTGGAACCGGGAGTGATCTGCCCTTTGTCAGGAGTCACCGTAGCCATGATGACCGGTGGTTCAAAAAGAATGGCCAGATCGTCGTGAAGGTAACCTTCCTGATCGTACACAACCATCAGCCCATCGTCCCCCGCCGCATTTTCGATGCCGATGGTGCACTGACCCGTCTCCTGGACGTCCGCGTACTGGTAAAGGATCGAACCGTCGCGGTAAAGAATGACCTGGAAGGTTTCCGGGACCAGGGTGGCGCGCCGGATCACATGGTCGTACTGGACGATGAACCGGTCGTTCTCCGGCTCGGACTTGTAGTAGATGGCCCCGCCCCCGTCCACATTCAGGTCATCCCAGAAAGCGGCAAGCATGTTGTTGGGATGGAGGGGGTCGGGAATACCCCGATTCTCGAAGGCGGGATCCGACAGGGTGAAGGACAGGAAACCGTTGGTGCAGATGCCGACCCCCGGGTAGATAGCACCGTAATAATCGAAGCTGAAGCCCAGAGGGAACGGGCCCAGGTTTTCGTTGTCGCCTGACCCGGCGAGAACCCCGTCGGCGGAAATATCCACCCAATTGAAAACCGGTCCGTTGGGAAAATCGCTGTCTTCCCATTGGTAACCGTAAATGTCGTGACCGGAGGTCTTGAGGAGATCACCTACCTCGATCCTGAAATCCAGGATCCAGTCACCCGTATTGGAGATGTTGAATGGCAGACTGGTTGTGTCGCCCTCGGCCACGGTGGCCGCCAGTGAAGCGACATCCACGGAGATGGCGGGAAACAACTCTTCGCCGGTGGTCGGAAATTCGATGAAGTCCAGCCAGGCCGCGTCCTCGCCCTCGGAAAACGCCACGTCCCGTCGGTAGGTCCAGGTGAAGTCGTGGTGCCCCCGCGGAACCAGGACGCGGAACTGCGACCAGTCCCTTTCGCCCGACCAGGAAGCGACCGGATCGCCGTCGAGGTAGAATTTCAGGGTATCGTAGTAATATTCCGAAGACACCTTGCTCCAGAACTGAAGATGACTGTCGACGCTCACGAAATAATCCAGGGAAAGAACCGAGCTCTGGTCGTTGAGGATGGCACCGGACCGGGCGCTGTAGGCACCCTCGAATTTCATGTCGGGATCGACACCCCAGGGAGCCTCTCCTCCGTCGGTCCAGGGAAGGGAAAGAAGAGTGCCGGATTCAAAATCCTCGATGATTTGTTCGGGAAGGTGAAAATCCCGGATCTGATCGGACTCCAGTTCGACAGACTGGAAATCATAGCCCAGACCCGGAGCCCAACACTTCAGCTCGTAGATCAATCCGGGGCCATGGGGCAATGCCAGTTCGTAATACCCGGTCGTGTCGGTGACCGCGGGATCGAGGGGAATATCCAGGGGTGTCACTGTCGCGCCCGGCACGGGTTGATCGTCCGGACCAAAGACATGCCCACTGATGGTGGCCGTTGGCTTGGCATACAGGGTCACCGCGTGGGAACTCACTCCGTCGGGAACGATCGTGGCGAAAAAACCGCCGTCAAAATAACCGAATTTCGAGACCTGGAAATTCGCCGGCCCAGCCAGCATGGTGAGGCTGAAATCACCGTTCGGATCGGTCAGGACCGTGTTGTACCCGTCAATTTTGGTGACCGCGACTCCCGCCAGCGGCAAGCCGGAGGTGAAGTCAGTGACGGTCCCTTCCACGGTGCCGACATCGCCCAAGGCCGTGGTGACGGCCGCGTAGGCGTCGATGAACCCGTGGCCATAGGAATTGTCCTGGCCGGATTCGCCTCGATCAAGGGCCGTGGACATCAGGATTTCCTTGATTGATGTCACGTCCAGATCCGGTTTGGCCTGTCGCATCAAGGCCACCACTCCGGCGATGTGGGGCACGGCCATGGAAGTGCCGCTCAGAAGCTGGTAGACACCACCAGGCCGCGCGCTGTAGATGTCCTCGCCCGGCGCGACGACCTCGGGTTTGATCTCGAAGGCGCCTCCGCAACCAGAGGGGCCGCGGCTGGAAAAATCACTGATCGTGTATGGTTCGACAACTCCGGTGGACCCCACGGAGAAGCAGTTGAGAGGTGTTGTGGCCCGGTCCGCCGGGGAACGCAGGCTACCGCTGTAGGGACCCTCGTTGCCGGCGGCCCAAACCAGAACAACACCCGCCGCTTCGCAGTTTTCGATGACCTCCCACCATCGGCTGTCACAACCGAAGTAACCCTGGAAGGCCTCGCTCACACCCCAGCTATTCGACACCACATCGGGTACGTCTTGCGTGGTCGACGGATCGCCATCCGGGTCGGTCATGAATTCCAGGGAAGCCATCACCGCGTTGTCCAGCCGGCCCAGGCCGCCGATGATCGTGTTGGCGGCAATCCACCGGGCGCCAGGCGCCACACCGATGGTGTCCCCTGGAGCCAGACCTGTCAGAATGCCCATGACGTGTGTGCCGTGCCCCACTGGATCCTGATCGACCGGAAACGAAGTGTCGCCGATGCCGGAAGCGTCCAGCCAACATTCGGCGGCGGGGGCGAAATTTCCACGCCAACGGTCCGCCAGGGCGGGATGGGTGGCGTCCACGCCGGTGTCGAGAATACCCACGATCGTCCCTGTTCCATCGATGCCCAGTTCGCTCCACACGCGTGGAGCGCCCACGGCCCTGACGCCGGAAGCGACACCGACACCGCCGGTATCCGCCATGGCGGACATACTTTTGATACCGGGAACAGGAGAGATCAAAGTGACCGCCAGATCAGGCTCGACGATGGCGACGTCGGGCCGGGCGGCGATTTCGCGCACGACCGAGGGGGTGGCCGTCACCACAACCGAATTGATCAACCAGTGGGGCACGAAACCAAGCACCTGACCGGTGTTGGTTTTGGCGACCAGTTCGGCCAAAAGGCCTGCCTGGGAAGCGTCGGCCGCAGCGCGCAGGGATTCGACAACCAGACGGTGGCGCCGGGGCAGGGCGGATTTGGATCCACGCAGATTCCGGTCCAGGACGGCAATGTCCGCCTGGTGGTCCAGGACCACCAGAACCTTGATGGATTCATCCTCACCGAGATCCTGCAGCAGAGTTTCCAGCCCGGGAGAAATGGTCCCGGCCCTGGCCACTGCGGCGCCCAGCAATAGGACGAGTAGAATGAACAGCCTCTTGGCGATCATGGGCAAACCTCTGTCCTTAAAACTAGGAATTTTCGGATCGAAGGAAAAGACCCGGTCCCGGATCAGGCGGGATCGCGCCTCAGGATCAGCAGGGTCACATCGTCCCCGATGGGAGCGTCTTCCCGAAAATCCTTCAACTCACCCTGCAGCTTTTCGAACAGCCCGGCCAGATCGTTCCCGCGCTCGGCGACCAGCAACTTCTCGAAATTATCCTCCCCGTACTCCTCGTCATCGGCGCGCTGGGTTTCGGGAATGCCATCGCTGTAAAGGGTGATCAGGTCACCGGGATCCAGGGTCACCTCACCGGTCTTATAACCGGATTCCTCGATGATGCCCACAGGCATACCGGTCGGCGCCAGGGTCTCGACCGTGCCGTCGGCACGGATCACGAAGGGAGGATTGTGCCCGGCGTTCACGTAGGTCACCCTGCCCGTGGCCGGCTCGAGATAACCCAGGAAAAACGTTGTAAAACGAACCGTGTCGGTACAACAGAAAATCTGGTGGTTGAGCTTGGTGATCAGGGGTTCCGGATCCCACCCCTCGTCGATCATGAAACGCGTCCAGGACAGGATGTGCGACACAAGCAGAGCCGCGCCCAGTCCCTTGCCCACCACGTCGCCGATCAGGAAGGCATAGCGGCCGTCCTTCATCTCCTGCGCGTCGTAGAGGTCGCCACCCACCTCGAAACAGGGCTCGATCCGGGCGATCAGATTGTACCCTTCACAGGGTGGCAGAACCGCGGGCAGGATGTTGTCGAGAATTTCGCCGGCGGTGCGCAGCTGGGCGTCCTGGCGCTGTTTTTCCTGCTCCAGCACATGATAGCGGGCATGGGTGATGGCCACGGCGATCACGTTGCCCAACAGGGTGAAGGCCGCCAGCTGGTCTTTGGAAAAACGCTTGCCGGCCCGGGAATCGTCGGCGTAAAGCAGACCGATGACTTCGGCGTTGTCGAACAGCGGCACGGCGATGGCCGAACGGATGCCCTGGGATACCATGCTCATCATGCCGCCGAAGCCGGGATCGTTCAGGGGATCGGAGGTCAGGAAGGACTTTTTCTCCTCCAGGACCTGCTTCATCATGGTCCGGCTGAGGGCCAGACTGCCGGCAGACTGGCTACCCTGGACACGCGAAGCCTTGGTTACCGGCTCTTCCTGGTCTTCTTCCAGCAGCAGGATGAAAATCCGTTCGGGGTTCAGCAACGCCGTTTCCACAAGATCCAGGATGGGTTCGAACATCTCCCCCGGCTCGCGGGGAATCGTCAGCAGATCGCCGGCTTCGGCCAGGACCCGGAACAGAAGCGATTGCAGATCCCTCTTGTCTTCGCGCTCCTTGCGCACCTCGTCCCAACTCAACTCATGGCTCGGAACCATGGTCACCGATTCGTTGAACATGGATATGTCCGCGCCATCTGAACCTTCCGAACCTCCCGGGCCCTCGACCCGGAAAGTGATGTTGGCCACTTCGATCACGTCCCCCGCGCGGATGGGCACGGCTTCGGCCACCTTGGCGCCGTTCAGCATGGTACCGTTGTGGCTACCCAGGTCGCTGACCGTCACCTGCGAACCATTGACGGATATCTCGGCGTGGCGCCGGGAAATACTGGGCTGGACCAGTTTCAGGGCCGCGTCATCGGCCCGACCGATCAGATGCGTGCCTTCCACCAGAAGATGGCGCAGTTCCTCGTTCTCGACCATTCCTACCAGAGTCAGATCCAAAATGATCTCCTTGTCGATTGTCATGGATCAGGTCTGGCCGAAACGCGGGCCACTGCCTGAGCGGAATTGAAGACTAAACATCTCCATTTTAGCCGGATTCCCGCTTGGCCGCAATCGGGGACACCCTCAGATAACCGGGATGGTGACCCGCAGGATGAGAAACACCATCACCAGGGCGATGACGTGTTTGATCAGGATGGCCAGCAAGCGGCCGAGGAAGGCATGGCCCCCGATGCGAAGACTGGGCTCGAGTTTTTCGCGATTGTAAAATTCACCCAGGACCGCCCCCCCGAAACCGCCCAGAAAGCTCCCCAGGATGGCCCCGATCACCGGCACCACCCCGTTGCCGATCGCCGCGCCGGCAAAACCACCCACGAAAGCGCCGATCACACCGGCCTTTGACGCGCCCTTTTTTGCCACGTAGAAGGTGCCCACCACGAACTCGATGCCTTCACCGAGCAGGGCCAGCCCCAACAGGATGGCCAACAGTTTCCAGGTAATGGGGTCAAATCCGGTGACCAGGGCGTGGACCAGCGCCAGGCCGATGATGATGAAGGTGCCCCCCAGCCCGAGATAGACAAACAGCGAGGCGGCAATCAGTAGCAGGGACCATAGAAAAAACCAGGACCAAATTCCGATCTGCTGCACGATCTCCATGTCAGTGGTCGGCGTGGAACGATTTCTCGCCCGCCTCCACCGCGAAGGCCAGCTTGTTGGCCGCCGGCGGAAGGGTGCAGTTGTACTTGTCCGCGTTGTAATCGCAAAGAGGGTTGTAGGCGTAGTTGAAGTCCAGGTCCACCATGCCCTCGGCATCGATCTTCACGTCGAGGTAACGCCCGCCGCCGTAAGTGTCTTTCCCGCTGGTTTCGTCGTAGAAGGGCAGCCACAGGAAATCGCCGTGGGCGGTATCGGTCGGCCCGAAAACCTCCAGGTGGTGCACGACGCCCTGATTGTTGAAAGCCAACTTGCCGCGCCGGATGTAAGGCACGACCTGGCCCTTGCGCATGACCAGACTCACCGTGTCGGTTCCCGCCTCGGCGATGAAAGGCGTCTTGAAGCGCAGCTCGGATTGGGGAAAATAATAATTCAGGCCCTCGAAACTCTCGAGATCCCCGGCCGGTAGGGGCGAGGTCTCTGCCTTGAAGAAAGCCTCATTCTTTTCGATCCGCATTTCCACCAGAGCGATTTCCCAGGCTTCGAATTCATCGGAACCCATCTCCACAGGACCGGGGGCCTCATCTACTTTGTTACCACAGCCGGTCAACAGGATGATGGGCAGAACCAGGAGCAACAGGGTGATTCTCGAAATCTTTTGCATTTCATTCCTCATGTCGGGATCAATCCGCGATCAGGCGGGTGACAGGATTTCCAGCGAATATAATAGCATTCCCGGGTTCCGGTATCAAAACCCGGTCACATTGTTTACCATTACCTTTCGTTGAATTGTTGATTTCCACACCCTGCCGTCCGGGAGCGCCATTGAGCACGAGCGAACAAACCGCGGTCGAAACCACCCGGAACCAACCGCGTTTTCTGGTCGAAATGGCCGCCTTCGTGGCCGCGGTCATCGGCAGGATGCCCGCGTTGGGAGCCTGGTGGAACCTGGACGACTGGGGTCAGTTGGGCCGCGCCGCGGGCATGGCCAACCTGGTGCGGGACTCCGGAATTCCCGCCCGCCTGCTCAGCCAGCATATCTGGTGGGATCTGACCTGGCCCCTGTTTGGCCTCAACTCCGACGCCCACGCGTTGGCCCGCCTCGCGCTGCATGGGTTGAGCGCCGTGCTGGTGACCAGAATCGGCGCTCGCGCCGGACTGGGTGCCTTGCCCCGGCTGCTGGCGGGCCTTCTGTTCGCCGCGTCCCCCCTGGCTTTTACACCACTGTACTGGGCCTCCGGCATCCAGGAACTGCTGGGAGCATTTTTTGCCCTGTTGGCCGTGGAGCGTTGGCTGGCCGCCGGGACCGATGAATCCCACAGCCGCCGCGCTTTGCTCGTGGCATGCCTGGCCGCGATCCTATCGATGCTCTCCAAAGAGTCTGGACTCGGCCTTCCTCTCCTGTTCCTGGTGATGATGTGGCTGCGCATCGGTGTCCGACTCGAGGACAAGGCCTTCGCCTGGGCAATGGTCATGTTCATGCTGGGAGCCGCCGTCGCCGAAGGTGTCCTGGTGATGAACCACTTCGCCGCTGACCTGACCGGGACCTACGCCACCGGGGGTATCGATCGGATTATCATCAACACCTGTGCCTACGGCTGGTGGCTGTTGTCGCCCGGTCCCGTCCTGGCCAGCCAACTCTACTGGACCCGGCTTCTGCCCGGCGGCGCCCTGTTCGTGGCCTGGCTGATCTGGGGTGTGATCCAGTGGCGGCACGGACGTAAGCTCGTCCTGCTTACTCTTGTCGCCGCCCTGCTGTCCCTGGGCCCGGTCCTTGTGTTGAAGGACCGAAGTGTGCCCTACCTCGCCTATCTGGCCGAAGCCGCCGGATCCCTGGCGCTGGTTTCGCTTTTGCCTGCCCGGTGGTCGCCCCGGTATCCGGTCCTTGTCATCCTGACCATCGCGGCCACCATCTGGGGTTTCACCGGGATGCGGGTCCGCCTGGCCAACCGCAATGAACTGGGCCTGATCGCCGACCCGGTCGCCCGGGCCACC
>JAGLCY010000079.1 GCA_023270185.1 Candidatus Krumholzibacteriia bacterium
CACTGCTGTCCCAACGTTTAATACATAAAACACTCTAACCCATTATCCGGAAGTAGGCTACGACGAAAGATGACCTGCATCGACTTCAAATTGGATGTACGTTTCCCCAACCTCTTTCTGGAAGGTTGGACGGATGTACACCGGGAAAATCGTGTTTTCACAGGTCATGGACTTGGTTCCGGCTCGCAGGTTTCACACCTGCGTCAAGCGATACCGCGGCAACTACAAGGTGAAGAAGTTCTCCTGCCTCGACCATTTTCGCGTGATGGCTTTTGCCCAACTTTCCCATCGAGAAAGCTTGCGGGATATCGAAGTCTGCCTGCGTGCGATGCATTCAAAACTGTACCACATGGGCATCCGCAGCACCGTGTCGAGGAACACCCTCGCCAACGCAAACGAAGTCCGCGATTGGCGGATCTATGCCGACTTCGCCCAGGTTCTTATTCATCGAGCCCGACGACTTTACGCAGACGAGGATTTTGGAAAAGAACTGGAGGATTTCACTCTCTACGCGTTGGACGCGTCTACCATCGACCTGTGTTTGTCACTGTTCCCCTGGGCTCATTTCCGGCGACACAAGGCCGCAATAAAGCTCCACACATTGATGGATCTGCGCGGCAGCATCCCAACCTTTATCCACATATCTGAGCTGGTCCCCAAATCCTGGACAGTATGTTAAGGTGGCTCCCTTCCAATTTCCGAAGGAGAGTAACGATGGCAAAACGACGCAATTTTTCCGCAGAGTTCAAGGCCCGAGTGGCCCTCGAAGCGTTGTCCGGTGCCTATACAATGGCCGAGTTGGCCTCCAAGCACAAAGTCCACCCGAACATGATCGGCCAGTGGAAACGCAAGGCTCAGGAGAGCCTACCTGAACTGTTCGCCAAAAACAACGAGCGCAAGGATGCTGATCGGGATGCGGAGGTGAAAGAGCTCCACGCCAAGATCGGCCAGTTGACGGTGGAGAACGATTTTTTGTCAAAAGCCTTCGGCCGCTGAGCCGCGATCGAAGGACAACGATGGTCCGCAAGGATCACCGGAGGCTCAGTATCGTCCGCCAGTGCAAATTGCTCGGGCTGAAGCGGTCGACCCTTTACTACAAAGGAAAAGGCGAGAGTCCTCTGAACCTGAAGTTGATGCGCATCATCGACAAGCAGTTCATGGATACTCCCTTTTTTGGCTCACGCCAGATGGCTCGTTGGCTTCGCCGGCAGGGATACAAACTTGGCCGCAAACGAGTTCGGCGTCTGATGCGATTAATGGGGCTTTCGGTGATCTACCAGAAGCCCAACACATCAAAGCCTCATCCGGAGCACCGGATCTATCCGTACTTGCTGCGGGGGCTGAAGATCGACCGACCGAATCAGGTGTGGTGCACGGACATCACCTATATCCCGATGCGCCGTGGGTTCCTTTACCTGGTGGCCATCATGGACTGGTCGACGCGGGCGGTGCTGTCATGGCGCCTGTCCAACACGATGGACTCGGACTTCTGCGTCCAGGCCCTGGAAGAGGCCCTGGCTCGCTTCGGCAAGCCGGAAATCTTCAACACCGACCAAGGGAGTCAGTTCACGAGCCACGCCTTCACCGGTGTCCTGAGGGAGGCCGGGGTAAGGATCTCGATGGACGGCAAGGGTCGCTGTCTGGACAACGTGTTCATCGAACGACTATGGCGTTCCCTGAAATACGAAAAGGTGTACTTGATGGAGTTCGAATCAGGGCTGGAAGCCAGGCGAGAGATCGGGAACTGGTTCAGGTTCTATAACCGGGAGCGGCCCCACTCAGCCCATGCCGATGACAAGACCCCGATGGAAGTGTACAATGAGAGAATAGCGGCATGATCAAGCACTGGGAGTCCACCTTAAACAAGCCGCTGACCTGTCCAAAGGATGGGGTCCACCTCATAGTGACAAGCTATCCCATTACTATATTCTCTCCTGCATTTCCCTCCGACTTGCACCCGTAGCCCTCCTGTGCCTACCGTTTAATCCATCCGCCCAAAATATCGACAGACGCCGAGAGCATGCTCCCGATTTGAGTACCGTAGAAACCCATGACCACAATGAATCTGATCTCGAGTGACGATTCCCGTCGCAGGTTATCTGCCTCCGTTGAATCGGTGGCATACCAATCCATGTTGCTGACCAGATACTACGAGGAATTTTCCTACGCAGCTTCGCGATAATACCGATGATGCAGGCCGCCAAGCACAGGTCCGCTGATCATCGGGCCAGCATTGCAACGCTGGACAGGCCGCGAAATTGGCGCATCTTTCTTGAGACCCAAGTGTGTTCGCGCCTCATGGTAGTAGGCGAAGTACTCACTGAGAACCCGCCTGAGGTGGCGATCGTTCAGTACGATAAGGTGGTCCAGGCATTCTCTTCGAATTGACCCGATGACGCGCTCGCAAAATCCGTTCTGCCACGGTGATTGTCGCGAGATCACGACTTGTTTGATCTCGAGATTATTAATCGTATCGACGACCTTTTGACCGTATATCCCATCCCGATCGCGGATCAAAAACCGTGGTGCCGAGTCGAACGGAAATGCTTGAGTCAATTGCAGGCTTGTCCATTCTGCCGTTGGATTTGTCGTGACGTTGAAGTGAATAACTCGTCGCCGTTCAAGAGACAGAATCACGAAGACATGGATGGTTTTGAAAGTCGCCGTGTGAACCGACAAGAAATCGACAGCGACCATCTCTGACATGTGATTCCGGATGAACGTCCGCCAGGTTTGGGTTGATGGACCTGGATTTCTAACCATGTATTTGGCGAAGGTGGTTTCGCAGATATCGTATCCGAGTTTGAGCAACTCTCCGTGAATGCGCGGCGTCCCCCAAAGTCGGTTCTCATAGGACATATGACGAATCAATGCACGGACCTTAGCAGTAACTTTCGGCCTTCCTGGTTCTGGTTTGCTCTTCCATCTCCAATAGAGCCGCCAACCGACCCGATGCCAGCGGACGACGGTATCTGGCTGGACGATTGTCAGGTGTTGTCACCAATTGGGCAAAGAACGGGATAGAATAGCCCAAAGAACCCGATCATTTGGTTTCAATCGTGGAAGTTTGGCATTTCGCTGGAGAACTTCCAGCTGATGTCGGAGGGTAATATTTTCCAGGGCCAACGCTTTTCGGGATTTGAAAAACGAAAGCAGGAAATCCAGTAAGAGTTTTGGCATAATGTAGGGTATCGTCAGAGTGGGCTAAGTCGTTGGATTTGGGTGTGAACGGAATAAATGGTAGCCACAGGACCACAAAGCGATCCATCAGGCGAAGCCAACGGCGACAAATACCCGTCGGATTACTGGCTGACCGTATAGACGCCGTGAAAATTAATCGTGCCGTCTGCGACCAGGGTCAGGACTTCCGTAGCTGGTGTGTTCCATCCATCGACAGTATTCCAGGTTATAGTGTATTCGCCGGGAACGACAAAGTGGCTTAGCAGGGCGAATCCTCCGGTACTGCCGGAGCTGAAGCTGCCCGGTCCGACCATGTTCCAGCCGTCGCAGATACCATCGGGCTCGCTGGTGACCAGGATCGTATTGGGGCCGGGAGTATAGAAGGCCTCGAAAACGATGGTTCCACCGGCGGTGAGTGCCAGGGTCTCCGGGGAGGGAGTGATCCAGTCATCTTGTTCTCCCCAGGTGATGGTGTAATCACCGATCGGACGGTCGGGAATAGTGGTCTCTTCCCAATAATCCAGATTGTAACCATTCGGGCCGGTCAGATTCCACCTCACGTAGAGTTCGTCCGGATCGTTTTCGATTACTATTGTTCCGAGCGCCTCATTGTAGGTGCCTGTAAATTCCACTGTATGACCGGCTGTCAGGCTGA
Source organism: Candidatus Krumholzibacteriia bacterium (assembly GCA_023270185.1). Lineage (GTDB taxonomy): Bacteria > Krumholzibacteriota > Krumholzibacteriia > LZORAL124-64-63 > LZORAL124-64-63 > JAGLCY01. The sequence continues at coordinate 3,836 of JAGLCY010000079.1, forward strand.
GAGTTTCCTGCGCCGGTGTGACATAGCCGCTGACATCGTCCCAGGTGATAGAAAAGTCGCCTGGCGTGAGGCTTTTCAGGGTGGTGTCGCCCGTGGCGTCGCAATTGTAACTGCCGGGTCCGGACAGGTTCCAGGAAGGATCGATCCCGGCCGGATTGCAAATGATAGACGCGCTGCCGGTGGTCGAAAGTTTTGGTTCGGTACTGTCGCTGCAACCGATCAGCAGAGAGGATGTAGTAAACGCGATCGTCAACACAGCCAGAATTAATATCGATCGTATCCTGATCTTCATGCTCGGCTCCTCATTGTCCAATAAAGAAAAGCTTCATTCCCGATTTGTCCTTCGCGGCCAGTATCCTAGCCGCTCTCCTGCTCGATTATCTCCTCGAGCATCTCCGCCGCCTCGCGGTTGAACCCCAACAGATCCCTGCAGTAGCAATTTTCGAACCATTTGTTGAACTTTTCGACGAATTCGTGGACGAGTCGGTAGTTTTTCTCCTTCGCATCGGTGTTGCCTGCGACAACGCGCCCGAACTTCAGCCCGAGGACCATCATCCCGTCCGTTAATGCCCCGCAGGTATCGCCCATCTGCGCCATACCGGCGCCGAAGCTCGATGATATCCTGAGCGCTGTCTCCAGATCGATGCCCTCCAGGTGGCGCAACAGGCCCGGGATAAGATGGGGCTGCCGGCACGGGCGCCGCCCCAGGTGGAAATGGACTTTGACCAGGGCGGAGCCGGCCCGGAAGAGTGGCCGGACATGGATCAGACGGCGGGCACTGGAAGCGCCACTTGGGAGTGAATCACCGGGCAGGACAGGGACCCGGGGAATGGTCCGCCAATCGGAAAGAGGGCGGTCGGGGGACCGGTGTGTCCTTAAGATGGGGGCGAAAACGGAAATTGAGGAGGATTCATGCCGTTTGAGCTCGGAAGGGGGCTGTTTATTTGACAGCGGACGTTCATCAATGATAGAATCAATTAATCAAGCGACCGAACGGAGGGTGAAATATGCGGTTGTCTTTACTATCCCTCTAGATTGATGCGGTAATTGACTCTGGCGGCTAGCTATATCACAGGCGGGTTCAAATCCGTTACCACCCAGCAGGAGAAACAACATGAAAATCGGACTTATGCTTGTCTTTTACCTGGTAATCGCCACAAACTCGCTGGCCACGAATCTCCTTGTCTACCCGGACGGGTCAGGTATCTACCCCACCATCGAAGACGCCGTGGATGCGGCGATGCCCGGTGATGTCATCCTTCTGCAGCCTGGAGTGTTTACCGGGCCGGGCAATCGTGGCATCGATATAGAGAAGGTTGTCGATATCCAGGCTCCCGACGGATGTGTGATCGATTGCGAAGGTTTGAGCAGAGCATTCCAGGTCGCAGATTTCGAGGTATCGTTTCAGGGGTTGACGATCCGCAACGGATCGGCGACCACCGGTGGTGCCATCAATGCGGTTGCGTCCCAGATTACCCTCGCCGATTGTGTTTTCGAGGACAACTTCTCAAGTGGTGACGGCGGTGCCATCTACGCCGATGAGAGCAACATCCAAACCAATTCCTTGATCTTCTCCGCCAACCGGGCCGGCGGCGACGGTGGTGGGTTCTACCTGACCAACGACTCCGTACTGTCGCTCTACCAATCCACAATGATCCGCAACGGGGCTCATGAGGGTAACGGCGTCTACTTGGAAATGGACTCCAGCTGTTCAATTCTCAATTCGATCATCGTCTACGGAGTTGAGGGCTCGGCTTGTTCCGATTATTACAGTAACAACTACATCGTCCAGTGCACCGATGTGTACGGCAACCGCGACGGCGACTGGATTCACAGCTTGCAAGGTATGAACGGCACCAACGGTAACTTCAGCATCCAGCCACTGCTATGCGACCCCATGGCCGATCCCATCAATGTGGATTTGACGCGGTTTTCTCCCTGTGCGGACGCGGACGGTTGTGGCCTGGTGGGTGCTGGTGCCTACGATTCAGGCTGGTACTATCCGCACTACTGCGTTTCGCCGGATGGCTACGGCATGTTCGCCACCATCCAGGACGCCTTCGATGCCGCGACTGCGCGTGTCTTCGTTCTGCTTGAAGACGGGGTATACACCGGCACCGGTAATCGGGACCTAAATCCTGCAGGAAAATCGATGTTCGTGACATCCCGCAGCGAATCCGCTGAAACATGTATTCTCGATTGTCAAAGCATCCTAAACACCGACGAACATCGGGTCCTAATTCTTGATGTGGAGGATGGGGGGGGCTTGGACTTTTCCGATCTGACTTTCCGCGGCGGCAATAACTCCGGTCCCGGTGGCGCTGTTCTGGCGACCGGAAACATCTCTGTCACATTTTTCAAAATCTTTTTCGATGGAAACCTCAGCGAGGGTTTTGGCGGTGCCATCAGAATCGATGCCGAGTCCACGGCCCCTGCAGACGTCGGTTTTTTCGACTGTGAATTTTCTGGAAATCAGAGCTGGGGCGGTGGAGCCATCAACGGCATGTATTGGGTTGGTTCTGTCAACAACTGTCTTTTCGATGCGAACTCGGCAACCTCTGGTGGTGCAATAAGTAGTTCGAGCCGATGCCCCACCATATCCCATTCTACCTTCATCGGGAATACCGCAACTTCTTATGGCGGTGCCATCTTGTACAACAATGGAAACAGCAGCATTATGGAGGACTGTATCCTCAAGAACAATACAGCGGTTTATGGCGGCGGAATTCACATGCTCGGCGGCAACCATGAGATCACCAGCACTTGGTTCGAGGCAAACATTGCCACCGACACCGGCGGCGCTGTCGATTATATGACGAGTGCAAGCGACAAAGACGTGACGGTCACCGGTTGCACCTTTTTGAACAACGCAGCCTCCAGCTACGGGTCCGTCATGAACTTTGATATCGATGTAAACCTGCAAGTTACAACCTCAACCTTTCACGGCAATACAACTGTAGATCCCGATCCGACAACGGCCAGTCAGATCCACATGGACCGTGGTAACGCGGGAGTGACCACCAGCACGATCAGTGGCGGCATCGGGGGGCCACTTTTTCTGGTGGACAATGGGGGAATCGTTTCCATGGACCGTACCAACGTCTGGGGCAATGATGCCGGTGATTATGTGGGGCCCATCGCGGGTCTCAACGGCATGCTCTGCAATATGTCCGTGGACCCGATTTTTTGTGATGCCGCCGCTTCGGACCTGACGCTTCGCAGCGATTCGGAATGTCTTGCAATCAACAACATCTGCAACGTGCAATACGGTGTATGGGGCGAGGGTTGCAGCGCTTCTTCGGGTGTTGAATCCCTGCCGACCGCACCGGGACTGGCCCTGAGCAACCACCCCAATCCCTTCAATCCGATGACCACGATCCGTTTCGATCTCCCGCAGGCCGGAATGGTGTCGCTCAGCGTCTATGATGTGAGAGGTCGCGCCTTGTGCACGCTTGGCGATGGATTCATGGCCGCAGGCGCACACGAGATCGCATGGAACGGCCGCGATGACCAGGGACGTCAATTGGGCACGGGAGTATACTTCGTCAGGCTGGTGAGCGGCGGGGAAGTGGTGGCGCATAGGATGGCTTTGTTGAAGTAAAAGGGAACGGCTTCTATAGGGCGGGCTGTCAAGACATCCATTGTCTGCCCGCCGGGTTTTAATACCCCTGAATGTCCGGGTAAATCAGCTCACGATTTCCCCGTGCAGCTACCCGCTAACGCTGTGTTGCTATTCCGCTTAAGATTACAAAATGTCCCTCACGCCAGGGAGGTTTGGCGGTCACAACTAGTTTACCTCACCCTTTCCACGCCAGCGCAGGCGGCAATGTCTGGCCTCGCCAGGGACGGCAGCGGTGGCCAGCCAATCCAGGGCCGATTCCAGGACCGCGTCGTGAAGAGTGCCATTGCCCGGATCCCCGCAGGGTGAGCCGAAAGGGAATCGCACATGCAACGGTCGCGGAGCGCCCACGTATTCGGCCAACTCCGGCAGCAATGAAACCATCACCGTGGGTAATCCCCGGCGTTCCAACTCCACCGCCATCAATGCGATGGTCTGGACGCAAAGAGAGCAGGTTGGAAGCAGCACGACAGCGTCGACTCCGTCGGCTGTCATCAATTCGGTCAGCTGTTCCGCGGTGTCCTTTACTCCTGGCAACGGACGCAAAATACCTTCGCACAGGCTGAAATGTCTAGGAGCGGCCTTCCCCGCCAAGCCACGGGAGACCATTCGGTCCAGGGCCGCCATGGGCAGGGTCACTTCCGGATCCTTGCCGATGTATTTTTCATCAACATACTCGGCATCGAGATCCAGCTCTTGGGCAGCAGTGCCATGGGGGACGATTCTGAAACTCGTGTCACCCCAGGGTGAGTCCATCACGTCAAAGGGATCTTCCCCGCGCAAGTGAAGTCCGCCGCTGGAGACCAGGGCCACCATCGCAGAGGCCGGATTCTGTGCGGGTGACCAGGGAATCGGTCGTACGTGCTGGAATTCGAATTCCGGATCCCGCTCCTGGCGAACGATGCGCAGGATGCGGTTCAGCAGGGCTGTGCGGAAAGGTCCAGCGGGATCGTCGCCGGGATCGTCGGTGGGTGGAGGGAGACGGTCTTCGTTCACGACAGGCCTCTCTTTATCAGAACGGACTGACCGGTCGAGGAGGACTGATCAGAAAATCCGCCAGTTCCCCCGTAATCGGCACGCCGGTCTGCTTCTCGAAATTCACGAAGAAAGGAGCCGAGTTGCACTCCAGGATCAGGTGGCTCCCGCTGGCCGCATCGATCATGAAGTCCACCGCAGTGAATATCATGCCCCAGTGGCGGGCGGCCGAAATGGCGACCTGGGCAGCGGAATCCGGCAACTCGTAACGGCGAACGTCATGTGTGTCGCGACGCGAATCGGTGTCGTCAGCCAGAGCCGGCACCACTACCGCGGCCCCCAGAATTCGTCCGTCCAGAACATAGGCTCGCACATTGTCGCCGGCCACCCGTTCCTGCACCAAAAGAGGCCCGTCACCCAGGGCTTCCTTGGCTTCATCCTGATTTCCGGGCGGCGTGAACGACTCGGTATAGCTGACACCTCCGACCAGGCCCTTGCGAATCCAGGCACCGCTCCGGGAGGACGGAGGAGATTGAACGGTGGCCACATCGTTGGTGCTCAGGGTGACCGGGTGGTCCAAGCCCAGGCGCGCATAAACAGCCATTTCCCAGGGCTTCAGCCCGTGCAGGTCGTGGCTGCGGGGAGGATTCACTACCGGTCCCCGTCGTCTCAGGCGTTCCAGCACGGCGTTCCAGATCGCCAGCTGCCGGCGGGAGGCATCAAGGGCCTCGAGGCTGGCCCCGGGATCCGGGACGCCTTGATCATCCAGAACATAGGGTCGGCGCAGAGCCAGGTCCGCGACATAGCAGGCGCTGAGTTCACTCAAATCTTCACCGCAGGCGAAAACGTGGGTGGGATCCATGGCGATGGCCGCATCTTCACGGGGGTCCAGAAACACCGGTTCGGCCCCGCGCTCCTCCAGCCGGATGGCAAGGCGCACGAGCTCGTCGCGGTCTGCCGGACCAATCAAACCCACGCGTTTCATCAGGCCTTCCCCCGGCGGCTCTCGGACTGGTCCGGAACACTAGCCTCGGTCAAATACTTGAGTTCCACGATCCCGTTGAGATGATACAGATAGGGGTCGCAGGAACCGCGATCGGCGTCCACTTTTTCCATGGCCTCCAGGGGGCAGCCACCGTGACACAGGGGCAAAATGGAGCAGCTACGGCAAGCGCTCTTCTCCAGGGCGTCCCACTTGAGCCAGAAGTCCTCGTTGTTTTTCTGGAAGGGCTCCTGCTCTTGGTCCAAGACCGATCCGATGGCCCCGTCCGGATTCATCGTGACCTCATGCCAGCACTTGAAAATCTGTCCACCCGGAGCGATCACATACCCGTGGAGACGCTCCGCGCTGCAATACGCGCCCTCCACGCGCGAGGGGTATTTGCTCAACGGAAGGCCCCGTCTGGCAGCCTCGGCGTAGGTCTCCAGTTCTATCCGGGCGAAGTCCTCGCTGCTGTAGCACATCTCCTGGATGTTGCCACAGACGGCGCTGTCCACCGTGACCATGGCCAGATACAGGCGCATCTTGTCAGCCAGGCCCTGGTCTTGCAGGTATTGAGTCACCTCGAGGGCACTATCGGTGTTTCGCTGGTCAACATTGATACGCAGCTGGATATCCACCAGGTCCACGATCGAGGCCAGGTTGGACACGATCCGTTCAAAGGTACCACCGCCGCCAACAAGGGGCCGGCGCTGGTCGTGAATTTCCTGGGGTCCGTCCAGGGTGATTTGCACCATCTCCACACCCAATTCCACCAGTCGCTTCATTTTCGCACGGTCCAGCAGGTATCCGTTGGTTACCATCTGGGCCGAGTAGGTCAGATTCTTTTCGGTGGCCAGGGAAAGAAAGTCACTCGACATGGCCTCGATGGCGGCCAAGGATCTGGGCAACATCGGCTCACCGCCGTACCAGATGACGTGCAGTTCCCGGCTCAGCTCGGTTTTCTGCCGAACCCAGCGACCAATGGCCGCCTGGACAGGCTTGGACATACTGATCCGCTTGAGGTCCTCATAGCAGTAGTCGCAGCGGAAATTGCAGTCCAGGGTGGGAGCGATGGTCAGATGCAGTGCCTCGGTACTGAACCGGTCTCGCAGCAGATCCGCCTTGAGAGTGCCCACCTCGTCCATGCCGTCGTCGATCAGAAAGTGGGATTGGACCATGGCCTCGCGCATTTCGCGCTTGGTGCTCGTGTCACAGGCGGTGGTGTCCGGGGCTTCCAGCAGGGCTCGAAAAAACCCCAGCTCATCCGGCTCAATGGTGGCCAAGGCGGTGGTCCAGGTGTTAAAGGCCAGCCAGGTCCCGTCCCGGGCCTGGAAGAGTCGATTGTACCGTGAGGCTTTCATACTGTTTTTCCTTCGGATGTGGAAGCGAGGATCGCCAACCTCTGGGCCAGCACGGCTCCGAGACCGCCAGCTAACAACTCATTCCAGACGCCAAGTCTCGGGGCTGCATCTGCACCCAACAATAAGGGACCCCCTTCCCCATAGGCGCAGGCCACCTGGATCATTTCCAGGTTCAGGATCTCGGCGGCACGTTTCCCGAGTAGCTCCAGATCAGCAGGCGCATTGATGACCGTAGGTGTGGATTGGGGCGCGACCCACGCTGGGCCGTCGTTCCACAGAAAAGTACCGGCAATCTTGTCTCCAATTACGAGCATCTCGTACACCGGACCATCCACCGCTGCGAACCCAAGGCGTGGGGCGGTATCCGGCAATGCTTCTGCGGGATGCCAGCGGTCGCGGCCGGTAGCGTCCAGGATCAGCTCCCCCGTTTCCGGTGGCGACCCCAGGGACCAGGGCTGGATCGGTAGGCCGGCCGAGCCGAGAAGATCCAGCGCCACAGTAGGGGCCACAGCCAGATGGGAACTGGCGGGATGATTCATTATCGGGACGTGGTCCGCTGCCAGGGCAAGGGCAGAGGAAGCAAGCGCCCGGGATTCCCGTTGATAGGTGTGCCAGCGCCGGAAGTTCTCCGTGTCGGGTATGGGGAAAGGAGGCGGCAAGGCCTGGGGCCAAGGAAAGACGGGCATCTCCAGCCAGATCGCTGGGGCCTCATGCAGGGCGCAACCCTGCCAGATGGCTCCAGCTTCGTTTACGGTGACAGGTTCCCCCTCCAGGGTGGCGTCCAGATCGAGGTTCGTAACGGACAAACCCTGTTCGTTGAGCCGTCGAGATACACCGGCAGCCACAGACGAATCCGGGAGACTGATTAAGACGATAGAAGAAACCATCACTACAATTCTGGACCAAAGGAGGTGGAATGTCGGCATCCAAGTTCCGGGTCAGGGAACCGTGCCCCTGATGTCTACGGATTATGTCACAGGATGAGTGGGCTCACCAGAAAAATCAGGCTTCTGGCGCCCCGAGAACTGAAATAAAAATTATTGATGTCATTTAACCAGTGGTGTAAACTCCCCATGCGTTCGCCTTGCCCCCGACAACTTCAGGTGACCAACTATTTGTGGGGTGGGTTGAAAACGGTGACAGGGCTCTATCGCCCTTACGCACATAGGAGGATTTTCAATGAAATTCATAGTCAAACCATTGGACAAGAAGGGCAAGGGTCGTATCACCATGTGCTGGAAATGCGGCGAAGATCCCCGTGCCTGCTGGTAGTCAAAGCCTTATCGGGAGGAGATCGTGAAGTTCATGGTCAAACCTTTGGACAAAGAAGGCAGGTGTTCCATCACCATGTGCTGGGAATGCTCCTAAGATCCCCGCGTGTGTTGGGATTACCTGTAGCCCGTTCACTCCCGTGACGGCACCCTTTTTGGGGGGTGCCGTCGCTTTTCCCCTAATTGTCTCCGCGCTGGTCGCTGTCTTCGCGGGATCCGGTAACAATATGCGTCGCCGCCTGCCTCTTATCCGTCCCCTGATAGCTCTTTCTTCGGTCTTTTTCCTGGCCGTCCTGGCTGTTTTCGCCCTGATGAGAGTCGATCATGTGGTGGTGGCCCGGGGCGCGTTTGCCGGGGGCACGTTGGCCGTCCGCGCGCCCCTGCAAGGCCGGATTATCCATGTAGCGGTGACACCGGGACAATGGGTCGAACCAGGGCAGGAATTACTGCGGTTCGAAGATGGGCCACTGCTGGCTGAAATCGGACTTGCTGAGGCGCGGGTCCTGAATCTGGGAAGGCGGCTTGACGAATTGGGGGACGAGATTGGGAGACTGAGGTCAGACATCCATCCCGTAGAGGCCGAGCAGGCAGCTCACGAGGTGGAGCGCAGCAGGCTGGCCCTGGACAACGCCGGTGTTATCCAGGACAGGACTCGGTCATTGGTGGAAAACGGGCTTGCACCCGCAGAGGAATATGAAAAGGTCGACCTCGCTCTGCGCATGGCCAAAATCGAGCTGGCCAACAAAACGACCGCGGATCTTCTCCTAGGCAGACAGCAGGCCGAAACCGTGGCCGCATTGCAGGTGGAGATCGCCGCGGCCGCCGCGGAATTGAATACTGAGCGCCTGGAACAAGAGGAGCGGCGGAGACTGCTGGCCCTGTGCACGGTTGCCGCTCCGGACAGTGGAATCGTCGTAGGACCCGGCCTGTTTGAAATGGATCAGACCCATGTTGACGAGGGGTCCGAACTCCTGCGCATTGAGTGCGGCGAGGCCGCCCGTTTCGAAGGTTGGCTGGACGACCATGGGCGAGCCAATGCCCGTCAGGGACGAGACGTAAAGATCCGATTGGACGGTTACCCCTGGCTGCTGTACGGCACGGTTCGAGGCAAGGTGGAGTTCGTGGCCAGTCGTCGCGAAAAGGGTCCGGGCGAAATCACCGGTTTCCCGGTAGTCGTCTCCTTTGATCCGGAGTCCGGACCGGGACCGCTGCTGGATGGCATGACCGGTGAAGCCAGGATCATGGTCGGTCATCGTGTGTCGTTGGGTAAGTTGCTACTGGAACGGACCATGGGCGTGGATTCTCAATGACGGTTCCGGAGATACCGAGTGGCCTGGTGCGCCGATTCTTCCGGGAGCAGGTCCGTCCCTATCTCGGGCTTCAACTTGAGATTGGCGTCTGCATGGTGGCGCTGGTCATTCTGGAACTGGTGGACCCGCTGATTCTGCGCTCCATCATCGACCGCGCCCTGGGTGATGGGGACCGCGGCTTGTTGGTAATGTTGGTGGGGCTGCTGTTGGCGTTAATGGTATTCCGGATCGGCTTCCGGGTGATCAGTGTTTGGCTCTACAGCTATTCGGGGCTACGCATCCTTTTCGACTTCCGCCAGAAACTGTTCGAACACATTGAAAATCTCTCGCCGTACACCCTCGGCAGCGATCGGGCCGGAGATCTCCTTTCGCGCCTTACATCTGACATTGATCTTCTACAACGGGCGGCCGCCCACACCTTCGTCAAGGCCGTGCAGGACATCTTGACCATCGTGGGTATCCTGGGGGTGTTGTTCTGGTTGGATGCCCGCCTGACGCTGCTGCTGTTGCTGGTCTATCCCGTTCTGGTATTGCTTCTGTTGGGAGTGAACTCGCGAGTCCGGACCGAGGGCATGCGGGCCCGGGTGGCCATGGGGAATCTGTACGCGTTTCTGGAGGAAAGGCTCGGAGCCATTCGCCTGATCCAGGAGTATCGGCGACAGAAAGCCGAAGCGCGAGCCCACGTAGGAGTGTCGCGGCCCGTCATCAGCAGCAACCTGGCCCTATCGGTCTGGGCATCGGCCCAGATTTCCCTGGCCGACGTGATGACGACTTCCGCCTTTGTACTGGTCTTTCTCGTTGGCGGGAACAAGGTTCTCGGCGGCTCTCTGAGCTTGGGTTCCCTGGTTGCCTTCTATACCCTGGCCACACGCCTGTATCGGCCCCTGTCTCTGCTCATCGACGTCAACGTGGATCTACAAGTGGCACGGGCTTCCTTGATGCGGGTCTACGAGGTGCTGGATCGCATACCGGAGATCCAGGACAGTGCAGGAGCCGTGCCTCTGGCTGAACCGGCGGGAAGTATTGAGTTGCAGGGAGTCGACTTGACCTGGCCCGACGGCACCGTTGCTCTGCGTGACATTGACCTGACGGTGTCGACGGGACAACACTTAGCCCTGGTCGGACCCTCGGGAGGCGGTAAGTCCACTCTGGCGGCCTTGATCGCTCGCTATCTGGATCCGGGTTCCGGATGCGTGAAGCTTGGCGGACAGGATCTACGGGACGTTACCCTGGCCACCCTGCGTCGCACCGTCGGGCTCGTGCCCCAGGAAACCCAGCTCTATCACGACACGCTGGGTGCGAACCTGCGACTGGCGAAGCCCCGAGCCACGGACGAGGAGTTGATTGCCGCCCTGAGAGCTGCCAGCCTGGACGAGTTTCTGAGCGGACTACCGGAGAGTCTGGAAACCGTGGTAGGCGAGGACGGTATGCGTTTATCCGGGGGCGAACGCCAGCGTCTGGCCCTGGCTCGCGCCCTGCTCAAATCACCTGAAATTCACATTCTGGACGAAGCCACGTCCGCCCTGGACAGCCGCACCGAAAGAGACGTCCTGACCCGGTTTTTCGAGGCCGCCAAGGGCCGCACGGTTCTGACCATCGCCCATCGCCTGGAAACGGTGGTCGCAGCAGACTGCATTATAGTGATCGCCGGCGGAAGAATTGTCGAACGGGGCACCCACACCGAACTCATGGGTCTAGATGGCCTCTACCGCGAACTCCACCATGCTCGGCAGTGATTGAACCACTCTACGCAAACAAGAGTTTCGGTTTCGGACTGATCCGGATCGCATCGGGGCCCGGCTGTAAGCTGACAGCAACGTTGGCCGGTACGTCTGTTATTTAATCATCCCTATTTTTTCTATGGCGACGCCTACGAATGAACCACCGAGCAGGGCAGGGACTGAGGGAGTAGTCCGCAAACTGGAAAGAGTGCGGTCGGGAGATCGGTGTGTCCATGATGTGGCCGAAAACGGGGAGTTGAGGTGGGTGATCCCCTCTAGGGCCGGAATCGATCGGCGGGTTTGACGGCGTTCATTCATGAATGGTAAAATCACGCATTCAGGTGGTTGAACGGAGGGCAAAATATGCGGTTGAATTCCTTTTAATCTTCTAGGATATTGTTGTTGAAGTCGGCGAGGCTCAATGACACCCCGCCGAGCCGAATGGCCGAACTACTCGGACATATGAAAATTGAGGAAGTGTGGGGCGTGTGAGCCCGGGAGTTGACCATGAATTATCCTGATTGCAAAAAATGTAACGACGGACTTCTGCTGCCCCTATCTGATTACGGGCGGGACGGCGCGGCCATCCGCTACAAGGCCTGGGTGTGCCATAATCCGGAGTGCGGATTCAGCATTCGCATCGACAACGGGGAAATCAGCCTGGGCAAGAGCCTGCGCGAATCCGCCAAATAGATTGCGTCTCTGGATTATCGTTCCAGGCGTTTTGGGATATTGGATATCATTGCGGGAATCGCCCCCCGGGGGGCGATCTGGGACAATATATATGTTGTTATGCATGCATGTTTGACAACAAATATATTGTAGAAAGCACCATGCTAGACAGATTGAAATTTTAACACATTGAAAACAAAGAGTTTATCAGAGAAAAGTGCCCCCGGGGGCACTTTGCAAAGACAACCTCTTGATAACAAATAAGTTAACACGTCGCCCAATTGACGAAGCCATCACGGACTTACCTGATCAAGGGTTCTCCGTCCGCGCGCGCGCTTTGCCCATGGCCAGCAAAAATTTCCCCACCAACACCATGCCAACCACCGACGCGGCAGCCAGCCCCCAATCCTGAGCGGTAATGCTCTGGGATTCGGCAATCCCGTCCTCGTTGCCCAGCATCGCCCACAGGGAAATGGAATTGTGCACGGCATGGGCCACCCAGCAGGCGGTCACCGACCGGGTGGTTTCGTAGACAAACGCCAGCATGATTCCCACGCCGATCAGGCCGAACAGGAACCAGGGTTCTCCGTGAACGATCCCGAATACGAGGGCCGAGACCACCGCCGCGGGCGCCGCGCCCCACATGGACGAAGTCAGGCGGTGCAGCAATCCGCGGAAAATTATTTCCTCGGCCAAGGGCGCCACAGCCACGACCGTGATCACAGCCAGAAGGATCTCGAAGGTGGTGGTGGGCAGGTGATCCTGGAAAAAACTCTCCCACTGGGGATCCACCGGGCGCAGGCGCATGGACAACTCGGCCAGCAGCGATGTCGGGATCAGGGAGCACAGAGCCATCAGCGCGGAGGCGACCAGAACCAATGGGTGGGGGAGGGACAGGCTGAACGTGCGGCGGAACGAAAAGCCGAACCGGCGTGCGATCAGGAATGCCGGCAGCAGGACGCCGAGCACTGATCCGGCCAGCACCGGCAGGAAAAGATCCTCGCGGGCCAGGTAGAACAGGATCTGGAAAAAGAAATTCCCGGCCATCAGCAGGACCGCCAGGCCCAGGATCTGTCCCCTGCCCCAGGTTTCCCACAAACCCTTTGGTTGGTCCGGTTGGTGGTCGTTGGTATTATTCAGGTAGTACATGCGCTCCATGGTCCGGGATCGGTGGCCCGGGATCAAACGAATATTTGCCGGCGGTGGTTCCGCTGGGCATTCCATGCCCAAAAAGGTTATTATTCCCCTACGGAAAAACAAATGAAAGGTGCCGCCGTGCCGCGTAACGAGGACCGCCACATCCAAGCCGTGATCTTCGATCTCGACAATACCCTGACCGACTTCATGAAGGCCAAGGAAAATTCCATCACCGCCGCGGTGGATGCCATGATCGACGTGGGTCTGCCGCTGTCGCGCGAGGAAGCCACCGAGAAGATTTTCGCCATCTACAGGAAAGAGGGTATTGAGCACCAACGGGTTTTCAACATCTTTCTGGAGCAGACCGTCGGCAAGGTGGATTATCGCATGTTGGCCGCCGCGGTGGTGGCCTACCGAAGGGGCAGGGAAGGGTCACTGGTGGCCTATCCCCACGCCAATCTGGTTTTGAACCGCCTGCTCAAGGAAGGGTACAAGCTGGCCGTGGTCAGCGACGCGCCGGGTTACGAAGCCTGGCTTCGCCTGACAGCGCTTGGAATGCAGCACACCTTCGACGTGGTGCTTACCTTCGATGAAACCGGATGCCACAAACCCGATCCCGCCGGCTTTCTGATGGCACTGGATAAATTGCAGGTTGCGGCGGACCGGACGGTTGTCATCGGGGACTGGAAGGAACGGGATATCCTGGGCGGGCGCAACGCCGGCCTTCATACCGTTTACGCAAGATACGGTGACCAGTATTCCAAGTACGCGGACAAGGTCGTGGGTGATCCCACGGAACCGGATTTCGTGGTCGACGATCTGCACCAATTGCTGGATGTACTGGATGAGTTGAACGGGCCCGACCACATGGGAAAGGAAATCTGAGATGCGGGTTTGCACAGCTAAACAGATGGCGGCCATTGACCGCGAAACCATTGCCGGGGGCATCGCCGGTGAAGCCCTGATGGAACGGGCGGGACAGGCCATGACCGAAGCGCTGCTCGGCTTCCTGGACGAAACGGAGTCCGGGGCGGAGGACCATGATCACGGGACGGACGGTGAAGGCGGGCCTGGTGTCCTGGTCATCTGCGGCAAGGGAAACAACGCGGGGGACGGCCTGGTCGTGGCTCGCCTGACGGCCCAACAGCAGTGCTCCGTTACGGTGATGTTGTTGAGCGATCCCGATGAATTGAGGACCGAGGCCATGCTGAATTTCGGACGGTTGCCCGAAAATGTCACCGTTGCCATTCCGCCGGCCGATCTCTGGCCGGAGGTTTTTGAAGAGTTGGCCGAAGAGGCCACCATCGTGGTGGACGCCATTTTCGGCACCGGCGTCAAGCCCCCTTTGCGCGGCCCCTATGTGGATCTGATCCGGGCCGTCAACGATGCGGGAATGCCGTGCCTGTCACTGGATGTCCCTTCGGGCGTTTCCGGGGATGACGGCCGAGTGGACCCAGTGGCCATGGCTGCCGACCTGACTGTTACCGTCGGCCTTCCCAAGCTGGGGTTGCTGCTGGCGCCGGGCCGGGATTTTGCCGGGGACATCGAAGTGGTGGACATCGGTTTTCCGGATGACATCTGCCGCAAGCACGCGAGTGAACTGAACTGGCTGCCCCGCGAGGATTACCTGGCGATGTTGCCGCCACGTCCGGGCACCACCCACAAGTACAAGACCGGACGCATGCTGATCGTTGCCGGTTCGCGGGATTACGGTGGCGCCGCCCATCTGGCCGGCCTCGGGGCCCTGCGTTCAGGCGCGGGCCTGGTTGTGATGGCCGTTCCCCTGTGCCTGGAGACAGTCACCCGGGTCATCCTGCCTGAAGCGGTGACGAGGGCCGTGGCGGAGACAGATGCCGGGACGATCGCTCCCCTGTCCCAAACGGTGATGGACAGCATGATCGAGAATCAGCGGGCCCTGGCCGTGGGGCCGGGCCTGGGAGCTGATCCCGCCACCGATAGCTGGGTAGTGGACCTGGTCAAGAACCTGGCCTTGCCCATGGTGGTGGACGCCGATGCCCTGAGCGCTTTTGCCCGAATCGGGGCCGAGCCCGCCTTTGGATCGGACCAGGTGGTCCTTACACCCCATGCGGGAGAACTGGCCAGGATGACGGGTCTGAGCAGCAAAGAAATCGAGAGCCGGCGCCTTCAGCTGACCGGGGAATTGGCAGCCCGTTGGAACGTGGTGCTGATGCTCAAGGGATCCCCCTCATTGATCGGGGCGCCCGACGGTCGGGTGTTCATCAATCCCGCCGGGGACGATGCCCTGGCCCGGGGTGGTTCCGGGGATGTGCTGACCGGATTGGTGGGAGGATTACTGGCCCAGGGCACCGGCGCCCTGGAAGCGGCCCTGCTCGGCGCCTATCTTCACGGCCAGGCCGGCACCGTGGCCGCCAGGGGCCGCAGCAATCGAAGTGTGTTGGTCAGGGAGATCGCCGCGGCCATCGGCCCTGTTTTCGAGGAAATGGAGAAGGAAGCCAGCGCGACCTCCTCGCTGCGTGAAAAAATCTGGCCCATCAACCCGGAAGCGACTCCATGAAAGTTCTCGGCATCGAAACTTCATGTGACGACACGAGCGTCGCGTTGTACGACAGCGACAGCGGCGTGGCGGAAAACCTGGTGTCGTCCCAGGTGGATCTGCACGATCATTTCGGCGGCGTGGTGCCCGAACTTGCCAGCCGCGCCCATCTCGTGAATCTCCTACCTTTGGTCGATTACCTTCTTGAACGGCAAAAGGTCACGTTGAAGGATCTGGACGGGGTGGCCGTCACCGCCGGTCCCGGATTGATCGGCGCGCTGCTGGTGGGACTGTCCACCGGTAAGGCCCTTGCCGCCGCCGCCGATCTGCCCCTTGTCGGGATCCATCACATCGAAGGACATATCCTGGCCAATGCTTTGACTTCGGATTTGGTTCTGCCCGCGGTGGTGCTGGTGGTTTCCGGCGGCCACACCGAGGTGGTTTATATGCCTGAAGTTGGCCGGTACGAACTGCTGGGCGGAACCTTGGACGACGCTGCCGGCGAAGCGTTCGACAAGACGGCCAAGCTGTTGGGGTTGCCCTATCCCGGCGGACCCCAGATCGATCGCATGGCCAAGAAGGGGATCCCCGGCCGGTTCAAATTTCCGCGACCCCTGAAAAATGATCCCCGCATCGTTTTCAGTTTCAGCGGCCTGAAAACCGCCGTGCGGGTGGTGGTCGACGACCTGCCTCGTCCCCTGTCGGATCAGACGGTGGCCGATGTCAGCTACGAGTTGCAGGAAGCCATCGTGGATTCTCTTTGCCACCGTTTGTTCCAGGCGGCGCGGCGCAAACATGTTCCCGCGGTCTATCTGGCCGGCGGTGTTTCCGCCAACGGACGTCTGCGCGCAAGGGTGGCCGAAGAAGCCATGCGTCTGAATCTCCATTTCCGGCCACCGGAGCCGGTTTACTGCACCGACAACGCGGCCATGATCGCCTATGCGGGATGGTGTCATTTGGATGCCGGGCGCCGTGACAGCCTTGACCTGGACAGTTTTCCCCGAAAACCCCTCTCTTCCTGGCGTTAGGTCCAGCGAAATCCCTCCAACCTGAAATTAGGCATACGGTTCGCATGAGATCTGCCGATAAATATGCAGAATCTTAGTGGGGCAGTGTGCCCGGCTTCCGACGAAGAGGGAAAAAATGATCGCGAAAGCGCGCATTCTTGTTGCGGACGACGAACCGCACATCAGGCGAATCCTGCAATTCCTGCTGGAGCAGGAAGGGTTCGAAGTCCATATGGCCGAAGACGGGGAAGAGGCCTGGAAGGCGGTGGCCAGCTTCCAGCCGGATCTGGTTCTGCTGGATGTGATGATGCCCCGCATGGACGGTTTCGCCGTCCTGGAAATTATTCGCGCCGGGTTCGAGACGGCGCGTCTGCCGGTGATCCTGCTGACGGCCAAGGGTGAAGAACAGGACAAGGTCAAGGGTTTGGCCGGCGGGGCGAACGATTACCTCGTCAAGCCGTTCAACCACGATGAACTCCTGTTGCGGGTCAGCAACCTGCTGGAAGCCACGCGGCGGGAACGTGAAGCGAACCCCCTGACGGGTTTGCCGGGAAACCGGGCCATCGACCGGGAGGTCCAGGACCGTATCACCGCTGACCAGGAATTCGGTTTCATGTACATCGACATAGACCGGTTCAAGAGCTTCAATGACAAGTACGGCTATTCCCGGGGTGATCGGGCCATTTCCTTCCTCGCCGGAGTTCTGGTTGGTATTACCCAGAAATACGGATCCGGCCGTGAGTTCGTGGGCCATGTCGGTGGTGATGATTTCGTGGTGGTGGCGACTTCGAAGGACGCCGAGCGGTTGTCCCGACGCATCATCCAGGAATTCGATGAAGGCAAGTTGGACCTTCATGACGAAGAGGATTCCCGCAACGGTTATCTGGAAATCGAGAGCCGCAGCGGGAAGATCGAACGCTTTCCATTGATCACCCTGACCCTGGCCCTGGTCTCCGAATGTCGTGGTCGCTTCGAACATCCTGCCCAACTGAGCGACACACTGGTCGAATTGAAACGGTACGGCAAGGCGAAGCTCCACAGCGTGGTCGTCAAGGAACGTCGGTCGACAGACAATAAACCGGAATTGATAACCATTAATGCGGGTCGGGATTCCAAGGAAGACCCGACCGGCAATCCGGCCTCCTGACCGGATGGAAACCATGAGCGGAAACGCCGATAACGCCGTAGCGATGTCCCGGACCGATGACCCGGTCGACCAGGTCATGTCCATGATCAGCTCCGTCGAGGGGTTGCCCGACCTGGCTGGGCTGGCAAAAACTTTTTTGACCCTCTGGTCACGGCAGTCCGGGGTAAGAGCCTGTGCGGTTGCTACGAATCCCTCCGGAATGCTCTCATCGGATCCATTCTGCAGCGGAAATGGTGAATCCTGGTTGGTTACGACCCGGGAACTGTCCGCGCGGACGGGGGAGCCCTGTCGGGTGGAACTGGACTGCCAGTGGTCGGATTTTGCCGCGTCCTGGGCCGCGTCCGGACTCGGGGATTCGCTGGTGATTCAGGGTGAAGGCCCAATACCTGGTGGAGAACCCTGGGCTGAGCCGGGCAACGGCTTCAATTCGGTGTCGTGCGCTGGTTGGCTGGCTGCTCCCATCGAATTGCGCGGCCAGGTGGAATTAGTGTTCGTGCTGGGTATGGAAGGGAATCCCGAACATCTCTCGGGGATTCATGAATCCCTTGTTCGCCTGGTGAAGGCCCTGTCGCCGGTGGTGGGGGTCTGGTCCGAAGCACTGGCCCTGAACGCGCGCCTGCGACAGGCCGACGATGAGAACAGGGCACTGGCCCGGCTCAACCGGCTGCAAGGGCGGTTCGTGGCTCTGGCCAGCCACGAATTCAAGGCTCCCCTGACCTCGATCACCGCCTATACCGATGTTCTCGGTCAACGGTTGACGGACGCCGAATTTCCTCATGCGGGGGAATTTCTCGGCGTTATCCGCAACGAAGCGGGCCGTCTGCTACGGATGGTGAATCGGATCCTCGATTTCACGCGCATGGAACACGGGTCTCCTCTTCTGGCCCTTAAACCGGTGGATATGGAGCCCCTGGTCCAGGAAACGGTCCGGTCCCTGGGCCCCAAGATCACAAGCAAGGATTTGGTCGTCGCCATCGAATCGCCCGCCGGATTGCCTCGGGCCGAAGTGGATCCCGACCTGATCCGCCAGGTGCTGGTTAACCTTCTGCACAACGCCGTGAAATTCACGCCGCAAGGTGGAAGGGTCACCATCCGATTGCAGGAAGAGGAATCGGCGGTCGCGGTCAGCGTGATGGACGACGGGCCCGGTATTCCTCCCGAAGACATTCGTCGCATATTCGGGGAGTTCTACAGGGCGGAAGGTGGGACATCCCACGAGGAAGGGACAGGCCTTGGCCTGACCATTGCCCGGCATATCGTCAATCTTCACGGGGGCCATATCGAGGTCGAACGTCGACCGGAAGGCGGATCCGATTTCAGGTTCCTGGTTCCCAAGGAAATGGGTTCCATGGCTGCGCTGGCAGACGTACTGCGTCGACCGGTGGATCAGGAGCAGGGCGCGCGCCTGGTGGAAAATCTGCTTTTCCTTCTGGCGGAAATGACGGGGTCACGCACGGTGGTCATGCTGCTGCGGGACGGCAACGGGGCGCTGGTGCCCGTGGGAGCCATCGGATTGGACATGGACGCGGTCAAACCCCTTCCCCTGATCGAAAACGAGGGATGGACCCGGTTCCTGGAACAAGGGGAGGCGGTGACCGACCCGGGTTCCCTGGTCGGTGACCTCGGCTGGTGTCCGACGAAATGCGCAACGGAAGGCAGTCGGATGTACGCGCCGCTCGGCGCCGGAGAAAATGCCCTGGGCTGTGTCATCCTCGGTCGTCGGCGGGGACTGGAAATATATGATCAGGCCGATCTGGTCCAGTTGTCGGTCCTGACTGAGATCGTCAAGACCGCCTTGAGTGATCTTGAAACAGGTCTTGCCCGGACAACGGATACGGTAAGGCTTCTGCTCCGGATCCGACGAAACGGAGTGCCCACGGCGACGGCGAAATCGTTGGCCCTGGCTGGAAAACTGGGCGACAGGATGGGTCTGAACAAGACCGAGATCAAACGCCTGCAACTGGCCGCAGTGCTGCACGACGCCGGTATGGCGCAGGTGGAGGAAGAGATCGTCCTGGGTGAATCGGAGCTCAGCCTGGATGAACGGGACGAGGTGAATCGCCACGTCGATCAGGTGGTGGATCTGCTGGGGCCCCTGCTGACGGACGCGGACATTGAAAAGATCGTTCGTCACCATCACGAACAGTTCGACGGGACGGGATATCCGGACGGCTTGAGTGGGGAAGACATCCCCCTGGGCTCCCGGCTCATGGCGGTGATAGATACCTGGTTCTCCCTGACGAGCCCGCGCCCCTTCCGCGATGGCCTGTCTCCGGAAGCGGCCCTCAGAGAAATTTCCGCCCATGCGGGCACCCAGTTCGACGGACGGATCGTCATCGAATTCACCAAGGTTTTACACAACGAGGGCGTTTTGACCGACGCAACCGGGCCCGTCTGTCCGGTTCTCGAGGAGAGATAATGATGGATTTGTCGCGGATCCTCATCGTGGACGATGAAAAACCCATTTCCACCCTGCTTGCCCAGACGTTTGAGCAGGAGGGGCACGAGGTGGCCAATGCCTACGATGGTATCGACTGCATGAACAAGATGGCCACCTTCCGACCTGACGTGGTGATCATGGACATCATGATGCCCAAGCTGGACGGGGTGGACACAACCCGGCTCATTCGCCGCAACCGGAGCTACAGCGACACCATCGTCGTGGCGCTGTCCGCCAAATCGGACGAGGAGACTCGTCGCCGGATGAAGGATGCCGGCGCCAATCTGTTCATGAGGAAGCCCTTCGTCATCGCCAAGCTCCTGGCCAGGGTTTCGCACATGCTGGAAATCCGTTCGGAATCGCACTGAGGTACTGAGAATGATGATGGTCGCAACCACAACGACGTTGACGGTTCCCTTCATGGGAATAGTTGCCGCCGTGACGGTGCCGGCCTCCTTGGTCGTGCTGCTGGTGGCCGTTACGGCCGTCGGTGTGTGGGCATCCATGATGTGGCTGAGAATGGTGTCGGGCCGCCGGCGCCTGAAGCAGAAGGCCGAAATCCAGCGCGATCGAACCCGTGCCCTGGAAAACATCCTGATGGTGTCAGCCCGCATCAACGCCACGCGTAACCTGTCCGAACTGGCCGACAAGGTAACCGCTGCCGTGGAAGAGGTCAGTGGATTCAGGCGGGTCGTTTTGTACTTGTGGTCCGATACGACGAAGGCATTCGAGGCCCGGGCCATGGCGGGCGTTCCCGCGCGTGAGCAGGCCGAACTGGCCGGGAACCAGATCCTGGCCTCGGACTATGACGAGTTGACCCGGGATGAGTGCCGGTATTCCAATTGTTACCTGTTGGACGCGGTGGGTGATGCCAGTCGTGATTCCAATGACGGACTGGATCTCCTGCCCGATTCCCGGCGTTGGAAACCGGGCCAGCGCCTGATAGCGCCGTTGGCGTCGGGTGTGGGTGAGGTCGTGGGATATCTCGACTTGGACCAACCTGTTTCAGGGATGGTTCCGTCACGGTCGGCCATCCGTCAACTCGAGTTCCTGACGCGCCAGGCGACCACCGCCATCGAATCCGCCGAGGTCTACGACCACTTGGCCCTCAACAACGCCGAACTGTCCGCGGCTTCGGAAAAGCTGAAAAGCCTGGCGGACATGAAGAAGAATTTCGTGGCCAACATCAGTCACGAGTTGCGCACTCCCCTGACTTCCATTTCGGCCTACTCCGAACTGTTGCAAAAGAACCTGAACACCCTGTCACCCGAATCACTGGACGAGTTCCTGGAGGTCATCCACGACGAAAGCGTCAAGCTGACCGGAATCATCAATGACATCCTGGATCTGAGCCAGATGGAGAACAACCGTCCGTCCATGAAGCAGGTGGATACCGATGTGGTCGGGTTGGTGCGGCATCTGGAGGAGTCCTGGCGTAGCCGCGCCCGAAAGATGAACATCGACTTTTCCCTCGACGCGGGGGCGGAGTTCATCAGGCTGCCCCTGGATCCTCTGCTTATCCAGCAGATGTTGACCCATCTGGTGGGCAACGCCTTCAAGTTCACTCCCGAGGGGGGACAGGTAAGGGTCGGGCTCCGCGAGACCGGCACCGCGGTATGCCTGACCGTGCAGGATACCGGCATCGGAATTCCCGAGGACAAGCTCGGGAATATCTTCGAGAGCTTTTACCAGGTGGATTCCTCGGCAACCCGCCAACACAACGGCCAGGGTGTGGGGCTGGCGATCTGCCAGGATATCGTCATCCATCACGACGGCCGTATCTGGGCGGAAAACATCGAACCCCGGGGGACCCGGATCACCGTGCTGTTGCCGCGGCGTCCGGCGGTCCTGCAACCGACGGATCCGGATTCGCTGACGGGCCTGCCCTTCGAGGCGGGAGAGTTGATGGAACGGCTGATGCACTGGGTGAGCGAGAGCCTCGGCATCCAGGTGGCCACCCTGATGGTGCCGGACAAGGGTGGTAATCATCTGACCATCCGCGCGGCCATCGGCCTGCCGGAATCCGTGGTGCAAAGCGCCAGGGTGCGCAAGGGATCGGGCTTCGCCGGTCGTGTCTGGGCAGACGGGGAAACCCTGCTGGTCGACGACCTCACGAGCGACACGCGCTTCCGTCGCGAACTGAATGAACCCCGCTATTCCACGTCCTCGCTGCTGTGTGTTCCCTTGCGGGATGGGGAAGATCTGGTGGGTGTCATCTCCGTAAACAACAAGATCGACGGGACCGCCCTGGATCACGACGATATGGTGTTCCTGGAATCACTGGCACCACGTATCACGCGTCTGCTGACCCGATACGAAAGCTGGCAGGACGGCGCGAGGGATTTCGAGGCCATTCGCGACACCCTGCGCTCCACGACCGCGGTGGGACATCTGCGACACGAAAGCCTGCTGGAAGTATGCCAGGAAATCTGTCTCGCCTCGGCCCGCCGGATCATGTTGCCCGGCGAGGAGCTGGAACACCTGGCTTTCTCGCTTCAGTTCTACGACGTGGGTCTGGGCACGGTACCTCCCCAGGTTTTGAGTAAGCCGGGCAAACTGGACCAGGAGGAACGGCGGCACGTGGAAAAGCACGTGGACGCGGGACTGGGTATCCTTGAATCGCTTCAACTCGATACGAAAGTGCGGCAGCTCATCCTGCACCATCACGAAAACTACGACGGGTCCGGTTATCCCGGGGGACTGGCCGGCGAGGCCATTCCATTGGGATCCCGCCTGATCAGGTTGGCCGACACCCTGTCGTCCCTGCTGAGTCCGCGTCCCTGGCGCCCGGCCATGGATTTGGATGAAGCCATGAATGTTATCCGGGGGGGCGTCGGACGGGAATTCTGTCCGAGGATGTCCGACGTGTTCCTGGCCGAAACCGATGTCCGCCGTGGACGCATCATGGATCTTCAGGCCAAGAACGGCGCGATCGCCGATCCGAACAGAATGTCCCTGGACCGCACCGCCAAGGTTCCGGTTCTGACCTGATCCCGCGGGAGGGATCCGGTCTGCACAACAACGAGAGGGTTGACCTTGTACAAGGTTCTGGTAGCCGACGACGAACACAACATCCGCAATATCCTCGATTTCAGCCTTCACGCCGAAGGTTTCCTCGTTATTTCCGCCCTGAACGGGGAAGACGCCTTCAAACTGGCCGTCGAGTCATCGCCCGACCTGATCATCCTGGACGTCATGATGCCGGGGCAGGGAGGCGTGGAAACCTGTCGGGCCCTGAAGGCGGACAACCGCACTTCGTCCATTCCAGTCATTCTCTTGACAGCCCTGGCTGGCCGGGAAGACAGGGATGCCGGCAGCGAAGCGGGATCCGACGCCTACATCACAAAACCCTTCAGTCCTCAAAAGGTCATTGACGTTGTGCAGGAACTGCTCGGTGTGGTCACCGACTGACAGCGTGATGGACTAGCCGGCGCGGGCGCTGTAGAATCCGCCCCTGATTATTCCGGCCGTCAAAACGGCTACCGGTGAATTCCCGCGTGGGGTCTGAGGCTTCCTTGTGTCAGCTTGTTGAAATAGTATTGCCCGTGCCATTGGCCCAGGTGTTCTCCTACCGGCACCAACGGGACCCGGAGGCGGACCAGGAGTCTGCCCTTCAACCAGGTGATCTGGTGGCCGTGCCCTTCGGTCGGCGGAAGAACGTGACGGGGCTGGTGGTGGGTGTGCGGGATCTGGCGCCGGATGTCCGTGAAGTCGACGGAGTCAAACTGCGGGATGTCTCGCGGGTTTTCCCGGCGGAGTACAGGATCACCGGTGATCGAAGGCGTCTGGCCGACTGGTTGGCCTCATATTATATCCTGCCTCTGGGCGAAGTCGTCCCACTGTTTCATCCTCCCTCACCCGGTACGCGGGCCCGTGGCTCGGGGCAGGACACGGCACAGAGTCCGTACCCCTGCGTGGATCCCGAAAACATAACTCTTACCGATGCCCAGGAACGGGCAGTGAAATCAGCCGAAAAAATCCTGGATTCCAGGTCCTTCGGCGCCCTTTTGCTGCATGGGGTGACCGGCAGCGGCAAGACCGAGGTCTACCTCAACATCATTTCCCTGGCGTTGGCCGCGGGCCGCGGCGCGATCTACCTGTTGCCTGAAATCGCCCTGACCCCGCAGACCCTGTCCCGGATCTCGGCCCGATTCGGGGATCGCGTGGCGGCCATTCACAGCGGAATGTCCGCCGGGCGGCGCTGCCGGGTGCACGAGCAGGCGGCCAAAGGGGAGATCCAGGTGGTGGTCGGACCCCGCTCCGCCCTTTTCGCGCCGGTGCGCGATCTGGGCGTGATCATCATCGACGAGGAACATGAAACCTCCTACAAACAGGATGAAAAACCCCGTTATCACGCCCGCCACGCCGCCCTGGTCCGGGGTCGTGAAAACAAGGCCGTGGTGATGCTGGGATCGGCCACCCCGGATCTGGAATCCATGGTCAACGCCCTGGACGGACGGTTCGAACTGCTGGAACTGCCCGACCGGATGGGGAGCGAACTGCCCTCGGTCGAGGTGGTGGACATGCGGGGTGGCGGGAACCTCGAGGGTTTCACGCCGGCTTTGACCGAAGCGGTGAACGACACCCTGGAGAAGGGGCGTCAGGTCATCCTTTATTACAATCGTCGGGGATTCGCCAGGGTCCTGCAATGCCGGGATTGCGGAGAGGTGGTCATGTGTCCCCACTGCGACATCGGCGTCACCTACCATCTGCGGCCGCGGCGTCTTCTGTGCCACTATTGCGGATTCACTCGCAAGGTTCCCGATACCTGTCCTGACTGCGGCGCCGAAGAATTTTTGCCCGCGGGCGGCGGCACGGAAAAAGTGGAGCTGAACCTGCAGGCCCATTTCCCCGATGCCAGGATCCTGCGTCTGGACCACGACACCACTCGGCGACGTGGCAGCCATCACCGCATCCTGACGGCCTTTGCCCGGGGGGAAGCGGATATCCTGGTGGGGACCCAGATGGTGGCCAAGGGTCATCATTTTCCCAAGGTGGGTCTGGTGGGTGTCCTGGCGGCCGACGACGGTTTGTGCCTGCCGGACTATCGTTCCGCCGAGCGATCCTTCCAACTGTTGACCCAGGTGGCCGGCCGGTCGGGTCGGACCGAGGCGGGCCGGGTCATCTTCCAGACGTGGCGGCCCGATGATCCGGTCATCCAGGCGGCGGCCGCTCATGATTACCAGGCTTTCCTCGCCGCCGAAACGCCCGAGCGAAAAGCCCTGGGTTATCCTCCTTTCAACCGTTTGCTGCGGTTGGGGGTAACCGGCCGTCGGTTGGGCCACGTCGAAGAGGCGGCGGGGCAACTCGCGGAGGCCGTTCGCGCCAGTTTGAACGGCCCGGGTATTGAGATTCTCGGCCCCGCGCCGGCCGTATTTCCCCGTCTGAAGGACAGGTATCGCTTTCAGATCCTGATCAAGGGGAAACTGGGAAAAAAGGAAAAAGACTGGCTTGGGGAGTGTCTGCGGAGCTTCAAGGAGGGGTTCAAGGGTGTGGATGTGGTTCACGATGTGGATCCGGTCTCGATGTATTGAAAATGAAAAAAAACTTCCATAAAACAATATGATAAAAATTAAATAAAACAGACAAGAATGACAAATGGATTGCCGATAATGATTTTATTATATTGATGACCACCCCATTCTGGGCCAATGCCGGAGTGTCTTCCGGTTGCCCTGTGTCCGCACCTCCCATCGATGCATGGGTGTGAAAGGAAGTCCAAGTTGCGATTCACCAACAGTACCCGCTTATCCCCGCGGGGATTCCTTCTGCTGTCGAGCCTGATTCTGATGGTGGCCCTGTCTTCGGTCGCCATCGGCCAGGACGCCCCCGACATCCAGGATCTGCGGCGTCAGATCGACGCCAACGGATGGAGTTTCGAAGTCGACGACCACTTCTCCAAAACCCTGACCCCCGAAATGCGGGCCAATATGCGGGGCTTCAATCCTCCGGAGGGTTACGAGCAGGAATGGGAGCAGCATCTGAAGATCTATCCCATCGACAAGGACGAACTTCCCTCCAGTCTGAGTTGGCGTGATCTGGACGGCATCACCCCAGTCAAGAACCAGGGGTCATGCGGCTCCTGCTGGGCGTTCGCCGCCACCGCGGAGATGGAAGCCTTCATCAAGATCTATTATGGGATCGAGACCGACCTTTCCGAACAGCAGTCCATTTCCTGCAACCCCTACGGGTCCGGTTGCAGCGGTGGTTGGGCCGGCGCTTCCTATCACGTATTCCAGAATTACGGGGCCGTGCTGGAAAACTGTTCACCCTACCTGGCGGCGGATCCACCCGTCGCGCCCTGCACCCAGGACGATTTCATGAAATACGGGACCATCACCGGCTATAACTCAATCAGCAACGATGTCGATCAGATCAAGGCGGCCCTGCAGTACGGCCCGGTCTGCACGGGCATCGACGCCGGTTCCGCCTTTGAGGCCTACGGCGGCGGTTGCTACGATGTTCCAGGGTATGGGACCAACCATCTGGTGCTGATCGTGGGCTATGATGACCGGAGTTGCGGTGGCAACGGGGCCTGGCTCATCAAGAACAGCTGGGGATATGGCTTTGGTGACGGGGGTTACATCACTGTTCAATACGGGGCCGGTAACGTCGGCGCTGGCGTGACCCAGTTGCAGTATTCGGTGCCGCCGGTATCCATTGTCATGAACAAGGAAATCGAAGAGGCGCCCCTGTACGGAGACCAGTCTGTGGAGGTTCAGTGGGCCACCGCGGGAGATCCGGTCAGCACAGTGGACATCTGGATGGGTGTCGATGGGGATTGTCATGACATTCTGGTAGAGGAAAACGTTCCCAATACGGGATCCTATTCCTGGATGGTGCCGAACCTGGGCACCAATTTCGCCAGCCTGGTCATTTTCCCCAGTTCTGGAATCGAAACGGGTTACGATTATACCGAATCGCCCCTGACGATAATCGGCCACAAGACCCGCTATGTTTCGACCGCGGGCAGCAATACGCCTCCCTATGAAACTCCCGGGACCGCTGCTCATACCATCGGGGAGGCGGTTACCGCCTGCACCGGCATCGATACGGTCCTGGTCGCCGGCGGGGATTACATCGGCACCGTGACGGTCAGCACGACGGTCAAGATTCGCGGTTCCTGGGACCCGACCTTCAGCGTCCAGGATTTGGAAAGTTATCCGACCCGGCTTCAGGGCGGTAGTTCCAGCCTGCGATTCTTCTCAGGGGCGGGAGACTTCGGTGGTGTAGAGGATGTCGTGTTCCACGATTGCACCGGCGGCAATACCTCAGTGCCCGCGAGCGGTCAGCATGGGGGCGCCATCTACAGCCTGGGTGCTTCGCCCACCATCCGGAACTGCGTGTTCGAGAACAACCGGGCTGCCCACGGGGCCGGCATCGGTTTCGGCGGGGCCCTCTGTTTCATAGACGGGACACCCATCGTGGAGAATTGTGAATTCACCGGGAACATCGCCAGCAGCGGCGGCGCCGCGGGCGTGTTCGGCACCGCGGTGGCGACGTTCACCAATTGCACGTTCACCGGCAACGGGTGCAGCGAAGTCATGGATGGATACCACGGCGCCGTCTTCTACGTCGAGGGAGCTTCCCTGACCGTGAACGACTGCACCGTGTCCGGCAACCTCAATGTGTTCAAGGGCGGAGCCCTGGCCATGACCGGAGGTCAGGTGGTCCTGGACCGGGTCCTGATGGAGGATAATCTGACCACCAACGGTGGTGGCGCCATTCTGGCCGAAGGGGGAACTCTCGAACTGCGCAATACGGCTCTGGTCGGCAACCAGGGCGGCTCCGGCAACGGTGGGGGCGTGGCAACCACGGGCACCCAAATCGTTTTCCGCAACACCAGGATCAGCGGAAACACCACAAACAATATCGGGGGCGGCGTCTGCGCCTTCTCGGCCACCGGAGTGGTCGAGAACTGTCAGGTCGACGGCAACACCGGTTCCAGTGTCGGCGGCATGTTTCTGATGAGCGATGGCTATCTCCAGATCCGGAACAACATGGTATTCGCCAATAATTCCGGTGGTCTGCTGGCTTCAGGGGCCGAGGCGGCCGAGGACTGGAACAACATCTGGAACAACACCGGTGGTGATAACATGTCCAGCACGCCGGGCGCCAATGATCTCAGTCTTGACCCCCTGTTCGTCGATGCGGGTGCCGGGGATTTCGGACTGGCCTGCTATTCTCCCTGCATCGACGGGGGCGAAATCGATCCCCTCTGTGTGGACCCCGACGGTTCCCGGGCGGACATCGGTTTGCTGGGTGGACCGAGCGCGGATTTCGTGGCGCCCGCGGCGGTGGGTGGCCTGGTTCTGGAAGATCTGGGTGGCAGCGGGATCCGACTGACCTGGGATCCGGGCAGCGAACCCGACCTGGATCGTTATGTCATTTTCCGGGACTCCACCGAAGTGTTCATTCCCAGTCAGGACAAGGCTCTCGCCTCTGTCCAACATCCTACCGCGACCTTCGACGACGTCCCGCCGGCGGGTGACTGGTACTACCTGGTGGCCGCGGTCAACGACGGCGGTTACGGCGGCGGGTATTCCGACAAGGTTCACACCAGCGGCGTCTCGGCCGTTGGCGATGGCATGCCCAGGATCATGGCCATCACCCGTATCGCGCCCAACCCGTTCAATCCCCGGACAACCATCCATTTCGATGTGAGTCGTCCCGGTTCGGTCCAGTTGGGGATTTATGATGTGCGGGGACGCCTGGTGAAGGATCTGGTGACAGGAGTCCTGGCGTCCGGACGGCATGAGGTTGTCTGGAACGGGCGTGACCGGAGTGGACGTTCGGCCGCTGCGGGAGTCTATTTCGTCAGGATGACCGGGGAAGGAAAGTCCCTGACCGCAAAAATGGTACTGGCCAAGTAACGGAACGTGGGGGAGGTCGCGGAATCAATCAAGCCATTTGGTTATTTCCGCGATCGCAACCCGTCCGTTGATATCCATTTTTCCGATCCGCTCGGGAAGCACCCATCGGAGGTCTCCCCGGGCGGATTGTTTTTTGTCCCCGGCCAAAAGTCGTTCCAGGCTGTCGGCGCCCGGCGAAGAGTGGGTGACGGGAAGGCCGCAGGCTTCCAGGATTTCGATCACCTGGACGGCCGTGGCCACGGGGCAGGTACCTCTCTCTGCTGCGATCCGGAATACCACGGCCATGCCCACCGAGACTGCCTGGCCGTGACTCAGGGGGCGGTCCGTCTCCATGCTCCATGCTTCGAGCGCGTGGCCCAGGGTGTGCCCCAGATTCAAGGTCCGTCGCAGACCATTTTCCCGGAAGTCCCGGTTCACGATGTGGGCCTTGACGGCTGCTGTCTGGCCGATCATTTGTTGCCAGGGAAAGGCGCCCAGGATGCCCGGTATGGGTTCGTCCGGACTTCCGGACCCGATCGATTCGGCCAATCGGGCGCGCCAATGGTGCAGAGAGGCGAACAGGCGGGGGTCGCCGATGGCGGCGGTCTTGATCATTTCGGCCAGACCGTCCCGCCAGGCGCTTCTGGTCAGGGTGGCAAGGAAACCGCAATCGGCCAGGATGCCCGCGGCGGGATGGAAAACCCCGACCGGATTCTTGAGGCCGGCCGCGTTCAGGGCTGTCTTGCCGCCGATCGCCGAGTCCACCATGGCTAGAAGAGTGGTGGGGATGGCGACGAAATTCACACCCCGCCGCCAAGTTGCCGCGGCCATGCCGGCCAGGTCGAGAACCGTTCCGCCACCGACGGCAACGATCGTTCCGTCCCGGGAGACTTTCCGGGCACCGAGCCAGTCGTAGACCTCGGCCAGCCGGGCCAGGGTCTTGGCCTTTTCTCCCCCCCTCACGGCCAGGGTATCGTGCCGGTAACTGTCGCAGCCTTCCTGGATCTGTTCCACCCAGCGAGGATGCAATTCCGCCACCGCCTCGTCCATGATATACACCGGTGGAGGATGAGGCACGAAGCGTCCCAGATCGAGGCAGGCCAGAGGTCCGAGGACGAAACGGCTGGGGTGTCCGTCCAGGATCATGTCGAAGATCTGTGATTCATCCCGCCTCAATCGAAATCCTATCGTTCCGGTTCCGTATGGAGACTGTTCCTGTGGGCACAAATCCCCTGTAATGCAATGATTTTCACAATCAACACAATCAGGATTTGGTCCGCCGTTTTTCTTGTATCATCCGGACAAGATAGCTACTTTTCGCTTGCCCGGGGGTATCGATTTTAAACCCTCGCGGCTTCATTTTCCACCAACGCCCTGGATTTTCAATAAGGAGTGTTGCTGATGGCAAGTCAGATGGTTGAAATCCGCTGGCATGCGAGGGGTGGGCAAGGGGCCAAAACGGCCGCCATGTTCCTGGCCGAGGCTGTCCTGAGCAAGGGCAAGTTTGGCCAGGGATTTCCTGAATACGGTCCCGAACGACGGGGAGCTCCCATGCGGGGCTTTACGCGTATTTCCGAAACCCCCATTCGCAGGCATTGTATGATCGAACGGCCCGGAATCGTTATCATCCTGGATCCCTCGCTCATGGACAGCTCCGCCGCCGGTGTCACCGCGGGTACGGACAAGGATACGGTTTTCCTGGTCAACACCACCGAGAGTCTCGACGCCACCCGAAAAAAATTGGGTGTCAAGGGTGCCACGGTTCACACGGTTGACGCCACGGGCATTGCCCTGGATTCGATCGGGCGTCCCATTCCCAACATGCCCATGATCGGCGCCCTGCTGGCTGTCGACGACATGATGACCATCGACGAGCTCAAGGCTGAGCTGGTTGACAAACTGGGAACCAAGTTTTCCCAGGTCATCATCGACGGAAACCTGGCCGCCGTGGAGCGTGCCAACAAGGAGCTGGTGTCCGCATGAGTTTCATCAAGACCGACGATCTGCATGAAGGCGGGATCATTCGGGATGCCGGTAATACAGCCGACTACGTGACGGGGGACTGGCGTACCTTCGTGCCCAAGTTCATCGAGGAAAACTGCATCCAGTGCATGTTCTGCTGGATCTACTGTCCGGACAACGCCATCGAAATCGATACGTCAGGTGACAAGCCCATCATGAAGGGCATCATCCTGGATCACTGCAAGGGGTGCGGCATCTGCGCCCACGAATGTCCTCCCGCCAAGAAGGGCAAGTCCGCCCTCGTCATGGTGCGGGAAGAGAAATAGGCAATAGCCGGAAAGGATCCGAGTCATGGAACAGAAACTCGTGGCACTGTCCGGCAATGAGGCCGTGGCCTACGCTTTCAAGCAGGCCAAGCCTCATGTCGCGGCAGTCTTCCCCATCACTCCCCAGACGGAGATGATGCACAAATACGCCGAGTTCGTGGCCAACGGCGAATCGACCACGGAGATGATCCTGGTCGAAAGCGAACATTCGGCCATGAGTGCCGCGGTTGGCAGCGCCGCCGCCGGCGCCCGCACGTTCACCGCCACCAGCAGCGCCGGGTTTGCCCTGATGTGGGAAGTGGTGTACATCGCCGCTTCGCTGCGTCTGCCCATCTGCATGGGCCTGGTCAACCGGGCCCTGAGCGGGAACATCAACATCCACTGTGACCACAGTGATTCGATGGGTGGTCGCGACGCCGGGTGGATCCACCTGTTCAGCGAAAACGCGCAGGAGAGCTATGACAACGCGGTCATGGCGTGGCGTATCGCCGAACACATGGATGTCCGGCTGCCGGTGATGGTCAACTACGACGGTTTCATCATCAGCCACACCGCCGACGCCCTGCACATGTTGCCGGACGACGCGGCCTACGACTTCATCGGCAAGTTCAAACCCAATTACACCCTGCTGGACCCGGAGAATCCGATCACGGTCGGACCCCTGGATCTGACCGACTACTATTTCGAGCACAAGAGCAGCCAGTTGGCCGCCTACGACAAGGTGCCCGGGGTGATCCAGGCCGTCAGCGAGGAATTCGCCGCCATGACGGGCCGGCATTACGGTTTCTGCGAAGAGTACAAGATGGACGACGCGGATATGGTGATGATCATGCTGGGCTCGAGCGCGGGCACGGCCAAGGACGTCATCGACGAATACCGCGAGAAGGGCGTGAAGGTCGGTATGCTGAAGATGCGCACCTTCCGGCCTTTCCCTCACGCGTACATCGCCGAGAAACTGGCCGGACGCAAGGCCGTCTGTGTGTTGGACCGCAGCGCGAGCTTCGGCGGCCAGGGTGGTCCGGTGTTCATGGAAGTCCGCTCGGCCATGTACGGCCAGCAGATTCCCATCCACGGGTACATCTACGGCCTGGGCGGACGAGATTTCGATCTGAAGCAGGTCGCGACGGTCATCGAGGATCTCCAGAAGGTCGCCGCCGGCGGCGCGATAAACGACATCAACCTCCTGGGTATCAGGTCCTAGGAAAGGAGGCATCACCATGGCAACTAATCTCAAACAGTTGACAGGACACGAAGACCTCCTGGCCGGGGGACACCGCGCCTGCGCGGGATGCACGGGGACGAACATCCTCAAGCAGATCATGCTGACCGCGGGCGTCGACACGGTGGTCGGCGGGGCGACCGGGTGTATGGAAGTGGTCACCACCATCTTCCCCTACACGGCCTGGAAAACCTCGTTCATCCACACTGCCTTCGAAAACTGCGCCGCCACGATCAGCGGCGTGGAGACTGCCTTCCGCTCGCTCAAGAAACACGGCGATTTGCCGGTCGAACGGGACCACATGAACTTCATCGCCTTCGGCGGTGACGGTGGCACCTACGACATCGGTCTGCAGTCCCTGTCCGGAGCGATGGAACGCGGTCACAACATGCTCTACGTCTGCTACGACAACGAGGCATACATGAACACCGGGATCCAGCGTTCGAGCGCGACGCCCCTGGGCGCCCACACCTCGACCGCGCCCGCGGGTTCGGTCAAGCAGGGCAAGGAGCAGAACCGCAAGGACCTGACCAAGATCATGGTCGCGCACAACATTCCCTACGTGGCCCAGACAACGCCTTTCCATTGGAAGGATCTGGCCATGAAGGTGGAAAAGGCGCTGGCCTGCGACGGTCCCGCGTTCCTGAACATCCTGATGCCCTGCACCGTGGGTTGGCACTTCGATCCGGCCATCGGGATCGAGCTTTCCAAGGAAGCGGTGGAGACCAACTTCTGGCCCCTGTTCGAAGTCGAGAACGGGAT
>JAGLCY010000008.1 GCA_023270185.1 Candidatus Krumholzibacteriia bacterium
GAAATCATCGGGCGCCGGTTTTTGGAACGGTTCTGGGGTGTCGACTACCGCGCCGAGCTTTTCTGTGATGATCAACTGGACATACTCGACACCTATTTGCGTCGGTTCGGCGACCGCATCATCGGAACCGAGAAGGAGGTCGACACGAAAGACTGCTTCCTGCACATCCGGTTCCTGGCCCGTGACCTGCCCGCGGTGGGGCACGTCCAGTACCGATTGGTCGATGACGCCTCGAAGGTCTCGCCGTCCCCGGTAACCGACCCGGTCTCTTTGCGCCTTGTCGCCGATGGCGCCGCGTTGGAGAACCGACACATGCGGGCAACCCTCCACCCCGATGGCACTTTCGACCTGGAAGACAAAGCCACCGGCCGCCTATATTCCGGCCTGAACCTGCTCGAAGACGCGGAGGACACCGGCGATGAATACGACTACTCCCCGGCGGAAATCAACGGTCTGTTTTTCTCGGGCGGATGTGAGGGCAAGGTGCGCCTGGGCGGCCGGTCCGAACTGGCGGTGACGGCCGAAACGACTTTCCGGTTCGATCTGCCGCGTTCGTTGGAGAGGGACCGCAAAAGCCGTCATCCCCGGACCACCCCGACGGACGTCACCGTGCGCCTGACCCTGCGAACCGATTCACGTCGGGTGGACATCGAAACCGATTTCAACAACCGTTCCTTCGACCATCGGCTAAGAGCCTGGTTTCCCACCGGCCTCAAAGTGGACAAGGTTGTTTCCGACGGGCACTTCATGTTGAACACCCGTCCGGTGACGCGGCCCAGCGGTGAGGATTGGGACCAACCGGCCCCGCCCACCTGGCCCCAGCAGGATTTTTCCCTTCTTCACGACGAGAGGTCCGGTCTGGCCGTGTTCAACCGCGGCCTGCCCGAATTCGAAACCTTCGCCGATCATGACGGTGGGATCATCTACGCCCTGACTTTGCTGCGCGGCGTGGACTGGCTGTCACGGGACGATTTCCCCACCCGTCGCGACACCAACGCCGGTCCCACCCTGCACACTCCCGACGCCCAGTGCATCGGCCGCCACACCTTCCGTTACTCGGTCATGCCTTTCGCGGGCGACCATTTTTCCGCTGACGTCAAAGGTGAAAGTGAACGTTACCGGGTGCTTCCGCCAACTCACCAGGGCGTGGCTGACGGGATGGTCGCAGGTGGCTATTCCCTGGTCCGCAAGAGTGAACCGCGGGTGGCGATCACGGCCATCAAAAAAGCGGAACAGGGTGACTTGCTGATCGTCAGGATGTACAATCAGACTGACGTTCAGGTGACTGAAACCCTGTATTTCGAAACCCCGGTCCTGGCCGCGGAGAAGGTCAATCTTCTCGAAGGCCCTTTGTGGCTGGACCGGTCCGAACCCGCGGTCACGCACGGTGGTCTGCGGCTTCAGGTGCCCTTGGTGCCATGCGAAATCGCCACCGTGGCGATCTCTTTCGATTCCCTTGCCCCAATCGACCCGATTGTTCCGAAGGAGTCCCCATGACCTCAAGACGAGATTTCCTGATCGGGACCGGCAGTGGCCTGGCATCGTTGGGCGCCGCCTACATGGCCCGGGCCCAGGAACGCCCCCCTAACGATCCCAACGCCCTGAACCTGATCGACGAAATCGTGCCTCCCGGCGGCGAACCCCGCGGCCGTCCCCTGGTGGTCAGCACCTGGCGCCACGGCCTGCCTGCCAACGAGGAAGCCTGGAAAGTATTGAAGGATGGCGGTCGCGCCCTGGACGCGGTCGAACAGGGTGTGCAAGTGGTCGAAGCGGACCCGAAAATCGCCAGTGTAGGTTACGGTGGGCGTCCCGACCGGGAAGGCCATGTCACCCTTGACGCCTGCATCATGGACGAAACCGGTAACGCCGGGTCGGTGGCCTTCCTGCAGAACATCATGCACCCGATCAGCGTGGCCCGCCGGGTGATGGAAGACACGCCGCACGTCATGCTCGTTGGAGAAGGCGCTCTTCAGTTCGCCCGGGAAAAAGGCTTCAAGGAAGTGGACCTGCTCACCGACAAGGCCCGCGCCGAATGGCAGAAGTGGCTGAAAAAAGCCGAATACGATCCATGGTCACCACCCGAGAATTCGACCGAGGGCCAGACCAACCACGACACCGTCAGTATGCTGGCCCTTGATCGGCAGGGCAACCTGTCCGGCAGCTGCACGACCAGCGGTCTGGGCTACAAGATGCACGGTCGGGTGGGCGACAGTCCCATCATCGGCGCCTCGCTTTTTGTCGACAACGAAGTGGGCGCGGCCTGTGCCACGGGTGTCGGCGAGGAGGTCATGAAAACCCTGGGCAGTTTCCTGATCGTGGAATTGATGCGCCAGGGCGCCAGCCCCCAGGAGGCCTGCGAAGAAAGCATCCGACGCATTCTGGTCAGGCACGACAATCTGGAGAACGTGCAGGTGGGTTATCTGGCCATCGACAAACAAGGACGCGTGGGCGCGTATGACATCCAGCCCTGGTTCCAGTATGCCTTGACGACCACGGACGGAAAAACACAACTGGTGGATTCGGACAGTCATTTGAAAAAAGAAGAATAGCCGGGGCTTGATCCCGGGTAAACGAACAGGTGGCGCGGACCGGAATCCGCGCCACCTTTATTATTGAATTACTTTTTTGCCAGATTCTTGATGATCCCCACAACAAACAGCAGGATCACCGCGCCAACCACCGCAATGAGCAGGGAAGTGAAAATCCCCGCATCCGCGCCGAATCCCACCACCCCCCCCAGGTATTGGCCCAAAAAGCTGCCTATGACGCCGACGATCATGTTGCCGAGCAGCCCGAAGCCCCCGCCTTCCATGATGCGGCCCGCGATCCAACCCGCGGTTGCCCCTATCAACAGAAAAATGACGATTTCCATGAATCTTCCCTTCGATGATCAACGGTTCGAATTTCAGTCACCCGAGCCATCGCCGCCAAGCCAGCGATAGACGAATCCCGCAAGGATGGCGCCGACGATCGGTCCCACCCAGAACAGCCACAGTTGTGAAATGGCCCAGTCGCCCACGAAAATCGCGGGGCCGGTGCTACGCGCCGGGTTGACCGAGGTGTTGGTCACCGGAATACTGATCAGGTGGATCAGCGTCAGGCACAGTCCGATGGCGATGGGCGCAAGACCCTTGGGCGCCCGCGCGTCCGTGGCGCCGAGAATCACGAACAGGAACATGAAAGTCATCACGATTTCGGTCACCAGACCCGCGACCATGGTGTAGCCCTCGGGTGAGTGGTCGCCATAACCGTTGGAGGCCAGACCTCCGGCGATGCTGAAATCGGCCTGCCCGCTGGCAATGAACAGCAGCACTCCAGCCGCGGCGATGGCCGCGATGACCTGGGTAACGATGTAGGGCAGCAATTCCTTGGCGGGAAACCGTCCACCGGCCCACAGTCCGATCGAAACCGCCGGGTTGAGGTGGCAGCCTGAAATGTGTCCAATTGCGAAGGCCATGGTCAGCACTGTAAGACCGAAGGCGAGGGCCACGCCCACGTATCCAATGCCGACTCCGGGGAGACCCGCCGCAAACACGGCGCTTCCACAGCCACCCAGAACCAGCCAGAATGTGCCTATGAATTCGGCGCCCAGTTTCTTAGTCATGAATTTCCTCCCTGAATAATGAACGGGATCACTTCGGGCAGGTTATCCGAAAGAGGTGAAATTGGATATTGTTATTATGATTGAAAAACAGGCCCGGTCATCAACCCGGCAAATAGTCCAAAATTCCTACCACAACAGATCTTACCGGCAAATCAGACCCGCCCAGAATCTGCCGGGCACCGTTTCCCTCATCCAGGACCAACACTGTTTCCCCCGCACCTGCTCCAATCGAATCGACGGCGATGAGGTACCCACCGGTGGGCTGACCCTCCGGATCGATCTTGTCCAGGACCAAAAGACTGCGACCATCCATATCCGAATGATGGATGGTCGAAGTGATCCTGCCTGTCACCCTCGCGAGGATCATTAGTCGTCCTCCAGTGTGTCGATCTGGATGTCGTTCACGATCCCGACCACCGCGTGATCCACCGGGACAAACGAGGGCGTGAGCGTCAGGGCGGCTTCGCGGCTGGCTTCCCAGTAGATGATCTCGTTGGGGCCGGCCATGCGCGTGCCGTCGGCACAGACCATGGGATACCCTTCGGGCCGACTGTTTTTGTCGAGGGGCTGCACCCACAACAGGGGCACTCCGGCGAGGCCTTCGTAGACAACCGCCGGCACGACTCTTCCGATCACTTTGCCCAGAAACACGAGTTACCCCTCCACCATTTCGGCGCCTTCGGGCGCCCGCGCCTCGCAGGCCATAAAACGCGTGCCTTCGGTCAGCACTTCACGCAGGGTTTCATCGACCCGCGGCAGCAGTGACGATCCGCACACAACCGCGCAATCCCCGAGCCGGCCGCCGGCCAGGACCAGGGCCTCCTGCACGTCGGGCAGCGACCCGTCGAAAATCGCCAGGGCCTGCCCACCCAGATCATCCGCCAGACGAATTTCCACCAGGTCCACAGGAACACCCTTGAGCGCGGCGTCCACGCTCCGCAACAGACCCGGCGAAGTCGAAACCTCGAAGACGCCCACCGACTCCCCTCTTGGAGCCGACCTCTTGCCGGTTACCGCCGCGGCCAACAGTGGGTGGGGATCCGCCAGTAGGATTTCATCCACCAGCCCTCCCTGGTCGCAGGCGGACTGGACCCCCGCCGCATGGGCCTCTTCGGTGCTGGCCACCGAACCGCCGACCAGAACCAGGTAACGCCCGGGATGCACCGATCCGCAGCGCAGCAAAGCGATCGGCGCCTGTTTGAGCATGCGGTCGACCGCCAGCACGCCGGCGGCCACGCTGTTGAATTCAAGGAGTGCGAGAGCCTGGTTCATCATCACCTAAACGATCCTGAAGTGATCAACCATCACGCAGCGACGGCGGCGCGAAAAGCTGACGGGATAAGTCAGGCCCTCGCCTGTCGGGCTGGCGATGGTGAAACTGGTGTGCCCTTCGCCGCCGGCACCCAGGCCCGCCACGATCGGACCGTTCTTTACGAAGATGCTCGTGTTGATGACGCGGGCCATGCGGCTCAACGCTTCGATGTCGCGCGAATGCATCGACGACGAATGACCGAAACCGTGTTCGGCCTCTTTGGCCAGGGCGATGCCCCGGTCCACGTCCGGCACCCTGACGATCGGCAGGACCGGCATCAGTTGCTCCGTCCAGACAAGGGGATGATCCTCGGGCACGTCGGCGATGATCAACCGGATCTCCGGGCCGGCGGTCACGCCGATCCTGCCCAGGATCTCACCCGCGTTTTTTCCCACCAGGTCCTTGTTGATCACCCCGTGCGCGCGTGGTCCCCGGTTTTCGGCGAAGATCTCCTTCTCGAGGAGCGCCATCTCCGCCTGCCCGATCAGGTGGGCGCCGTTCGCGCGCATGGCGGCGATCAATTCATCGGCCACGCTCTCGACGACAAACACCTCTTTTTCATCCACACAGATGATGTTGTTGTCGAAGCCCGCGCCGTAGACGATGTCCCGGCCGGCCTTGGCGATGTCGGCCGTCGCGTCCACCACCACCGGTGGATTTCCCGGGCCCGCGCTCACCGATCGCTTGCCGGATTTCATGGCCGCGGCGACCACGCCCGGCCCCCCGGTCACCACAAGCAGGTTGATCCCTTCGTGATGCATCAGTTCGGTCGCGGATTCTATGGTCGGGGTGGCCACCGCCGTCACCAGGTCCACCGGTCCACCGGCGGCGACAACCGCCCGGTTGATAAGCCTTACGGTGGCCATGGAACACTTCGCGGCACCGGGATGCACGTTGAACACCACGCTGTTGCCCGCGGCCAGCATGCCGATGGTGTTGCAGATGATGGTGCTGGTGGGATTGGTCGTCGGCGTGATGGCGCCGATCACCCCGAAGGGCGCCCACTCCATGAGGGTCAGGCCGTTGTCGCCGGTCGTGGTCTCGGGTCGAAGGGCCTCCGTGCCCGGTGTCTTCTCCGTAACGAGGGCGTTCTTGATGACCTTGTCTTCGTAACGTCCGAGCCCGGTTTCCTCCCAGGCCAGCCGCGCCAGTTCATCACCGTGAACACGCATGGTGTCGCGGATGGCGGCAATGACCTCGCCGCGTTTGGCCAAGGTGGCGGAACCCAGGTTGCGAAAGGCCGCGGCCGCGGCGCTGACGCAGACATCGACCGTATCGTAGACGCCTTCCCCCTGACCGAACCCTTCAATCGGAGCGAGGACAGCAGCGGGCGAAGTTACCGGGGAGCCTTCCCTGGCCACCCCGGGATCCACCGCCGCGGAGGACATCCCTGTCCCCAGTCTCGAGGCCAAACCGCGCGCGATCTGGTCGATCTGCTGGTCGGTAAGC
The DNA here is from genome assembly GCA_023270185.1 of Candidatus Krumholzibacteriia bacterium. Taxonomy (GTDB): domain Bacteria; phylum Krumholzibacteriota; class Krumholzibacteriia; order LZORAL124-64-63; family LZORAL124-64-63; genus JAGLCY01. The sequence goes on from JAGLCY010000008.1 coordinate 6,366, forward strand.
CGACGCATCAGTCATCGCCTTTTCGGTAGCGGTCCTCGCCGTCGATATCCCAGCTGTCGACGATCGCCATGATCACCGCGTCAACGGGTTTACCGTCGGTCACCACAGTCTGCCGCGCCGATGAACCCGATGCGTAAAGCACGAATTCGCCTTCGCCGGCGCCAACCGCGTCGACCGCGACCACCGTGGATCCGGTCAACTTGCCATCCGGCCCGGCGGCGCCCAGCACCAACAGCTTCAGGCCTTCGAGGCTCTCTTCCTTGTGAGTGGCCACGACCCGTCCGAGCACTTTCGCGAGATTCACGACCGGCCTACGCTTCGGCCTGGCGACCCAACGGGATCACCGCGTCAACGTTGGCGTGCGGGCGCGCGATCACATGAACCGAAACGACCTCGCCCACCCGCGTGGCCGCAGTTTGGCCCGCGTCGCAGGCAGCCTTGACCGCCGCCACATCGCCCCGCACGATCGCCGTCGTGTAACCGCCGCCGGTCTTTTCGTAACCGACCAGGTCAACCCGGGCGGCTTTCACCATGGCGTCGGCGGCTTCGACGGTCGCCGTGAAACTTCTGCACTCGATCATTCCCAGAGCGTCAGACATCATCAATCCTCCTGTTATTGCCTACTTCTCGACTTCTCTACCGTTAATCGCTTCCAGCGCGGCCAGCGCGGCCGGCCGGGCCACTTCGATATCCTTTTCCTCGCCGCCGATGTACACCCGCCCGAAGCTGCCGAAGGACCTCACCTCGAGGATGTTGATCCCGGCGGCTTTTTCCGCTTCGTTTGCCGCCAGCGCGGCGTAGGCTGCGGGTTCGCACTCGAGCACGAACAGGGTCTGACCCGCCAGGATCAGGTTGCCGTGCCGCATGCGGTTGATCAGCATGCACTGATGGTCATCCAGATGGCGCACCGCCTGGTCCGACACGATGCGCGGTTTGAGCCGCTGGTCTATCGTCAGGTCCAATGCGTCGAGGACCGCCTGCCCCGCCTGCCGCACATCCGCCTGGCTGTCCGAATGAACCTCCAGCATGCCGAAATGCCGTTCGACGATCTGCATGCCGGGCGTCACGTTGGTCGATTTCAGGGCGATGTCCATCACCCGGTTGATCTCGATGCCCGGCGCGATCTCCACGAACAGGCTGGCCTGCCCCACCCGCGGCAGAAATCCCTGCGCCACCGTCGCCTGGAACGAGGCGAACTGCGGCTGCAGGCTGTCGATCACGCAATAGGCTCTCAGGTCGACCATTTTAAACTCCTGATTCCGTTCATATTCAAGCGGTGACCTTTCCCTGTTGGGCTTCCTGGACGATGGCGATGCTCGCGCTGGCCCCGATCCTCGTGGCGCCGGCGTCGATCATCCGCTTGGCGTCGTCAAAGGACTTGATCCCGCCGGACGCCTTGACTTCCATACCCGCGCCCCGCACAACCGAGGCCATCAGCGCCACGTCTTCGGCGGTCGCGCCTCCCGAGGCGAACCCCGTCGAGGTTTTTACGAAGTTGGCCCGGGCCCGCTTGGCGAGTTCGCAGACCCGGACCTTTTCCTCGTCCGTCAACAGGGCCGTCTCGATGATGACCTTGCTGACCGCGCTTCCATCCCGACAGGCTTCTGTCACCGCCAGGATGTCCTTCCAGACAAAGTCGTCGTCGCCGCCCTTGAGTCGGCCCACGTTGATGACCATGTCTATTTCCTTCGCGCCGTCACGGATAGCCTTGCGGGCTTCCATGCCCTTGATATCCGGGGTGTTTGCCCCCAGTGGAAAGCCGACCACCGAGCAGGTCAGCACTCCGCTCCCTCTAAGGCCATCCGCAACGACGCGAACCCAGACCGGATTCACGCACACGCTGCGAAAGGAATGTTCACGCGCTTCGGACACGATCTTTTCGATCATGTCCGGCGTGGCGTCCGGTTTGAGAATGGTGTGATCTATGTAGCGCGCCATGTCATCGGGTATCTCCCCGGTGATGTCCGGCCCCGCGCTGAGCATGCGGGCGCCAAGTTCGATGAACTGACGGGCGGTGTCCGGACAGCTGCCCACGCAGGGACCGCCGTGCCATGCATCGCCGTTGCCACCCAACAGCCCGGTGAGCCGCTCCATGATGCGGGCCAGATCCTCTTCCGACAGGTCGGCCAACCCGACACCGGAGTTCGCGGCGAGTTGACCCGCCACCGCTGCCGCCTGAACCGCCGGCTGGACAACCGGGGCCGATCCGCCACCAACATCGGTGATCATTGCCACCCGAAGTTTGTGCCGGGGCTCGGTGCATTCGGCCGTCAGGAACACATCAACGATCTGGGTGGCCAAACTGGAACCGATCAGCCCCGCGCCCAGGGTCAGCAGGTTGGCGTCGTTGTGCTCGCGACTATTGCGGGCACTGGACAGATCATAAGCCATGGCCGCCCGCACCCCGGCCACCTTGTTGGCAACCATGGACGACCCGATACCCGCACCGTCGATCATGATGCCCCGCTCAGCCTGACCGGTGGAGACGACTTCGGCCACCTTGCGGGCGAAAACCGGGTAATCCACGGCCGCGGTGGAATCCGTACCTTGGTCAAGCACCTGGTTCCCTTGGCCGGTCAGATGTTCGATCAGCTTGGTTTTCAGGTCAAAACCGCCGTGGTCAGCTCCTATGGCGATTTTCATGATTCCCCACCTCGCTCTTTGTTACCAGACCTGCGATTTGTCCTGCCTGCGACCTTTTTCACTGAAATCCCCCCGCCCGAAGCGCCCGTCGCCTCCCAGAGCCCGGCTCAGCCGCCGGATATGATTTTGAAAAGCCTGACGGCCCTTTTCGGTCAACTCGAAACAGGTCACGGTTCGATTCCCCTGTTGTTCCCGTTCCCGGACCAGATAACCCACGGCGGTCAGTTTCCTCGTCTGGACATGAAGATTCCCGTCCGCCAACCCTGTTTCCCCCCGCAGCGCGGTGAAGGTCCATCGATCACCATCGGCAACCGTCGCCACGATGGCCAACCGCGCCGGCGCGCCGAGTAATTCGTCAAGATCCTGTACCTTCATGGCTGGAACGGCATCTTCATGGTTTAACTTCATTTTGTGAAGCGTTGGTGCCCAAATGTCTTCATACTTCGTATAGTGAAGTTATCGGACGGATTTTAGGTTAAGTCAAGGGATTTTTGGTGGAAAATCAAATCAAACAACCCCCTACCCCTAACTTCATGTTGTTAAGTTTGTTGTGCCTCTGAAATTGTGTCTCGCTGGTTTGGCCTGGTAACTGCACTCTTGTGAATGTTGCCTATTGATAAATAGTCCTTTTTTTAGAGAACTTTGCGCCCTGAGGTTGCTTTAAACCTCAAAAACATAACCCCTCGGGTGGTGCTCTACCCCCAGACACGGCCCAAAACGGACCAGACACAATTTCAGAGGCACAACCTAATTCTCAAGCAGGTGGGGATTTCGTCCGATGCTGGACTTTGGAACCGGCACAGCCGCCATCCAGGAAGGAACCCGATCATGGTGAACATGAAGACAATCCTGACCCACAACGAGAACTGCCCCGTGCGCGCAATTGGCAAAGGTCTGGTCATCGTGAGCCCCGAGGAGAACGAAACCCATTCCATCGAGGATATCGGAGCCTTCATCTGGACCCGGATCGACGGCAAAAACGACCTGGATACCATCCTGGATGAAATCCTGCAGGAATACGAAGTTGCCGCCTCGACAGCTTCAAAGGATCTCCAAACCTTCATTTCCCATTTGATGGAAGCAAAACTGGTCCTGCCTGTTTAGCGGAACGCCCGCCCCTTGGTCCTTCCCTGGAAACAGATTTTTCTTATTTCACAGTGATATTGTAGTATTATATTCATCAGATTTCGAAACCTCATGCCCCCCTGCAAGGAGTTCCACCCATGTTGTCCGCCCTGAAGCAATCGTCCAGGCTCTCGGGCCTTCTCCTTTTTGCCCTGGCTGCCGGATTACTCGGCGCCTCCGGATTCGTCTACGCGGCGGACCGCGCCGTCGTCGGGGAGCTTTGGTCCGCGGACGGCTGACCTTACTGCCCTTCCGCCGTGCGCGGATTCGACGATCTCGAAGCTGTCTACAGCACCACTGAATTCCTGCCCATGACTTTCTACTTCGGGGAACCCTATTCCACCCCCGCGGGTAATGAGCGCGCCACCTGGTACGGCATCTCCGGAACTCCGAATGTGATGTTCGGCGGTACGCACAAGGAAGTCGGCGGCACCGGCAGTGGCTCCATGTTCTCCTACTACAACCCCACGGTGCAGAGCATGCTGGCCACCCCAAGCCCTCTTGTCATGACCTCCAGCTACACGATGATCCTCGACGAAATCCAGATGACTGTTCAGATCGACGTCGATCTGGCCGTCTCCGGTTCCAACAATCTGGTGCAGTTCTTTGTCTGCCAGGAAGGCCTGCACTCGCAATCCAACATGGTCGTCGACATGTTGCCCAGCGAACCGTTCACCCTGACCACGCCCGGTGAAACCGTCACCGTGAACCGGTCCTTCACCATGAACCCGGATTGGAATGAACCCGATCTCAGGCTCATCGTCGTGGTCCAGAACATGGACACCAAAGAAATCCACCAGGCGACCCTGGCCTTCGCGGATTACGCGGCCCAGGTGATCGTCGATGCCGAGCCCGACGGGGTCGAAGCCCCCTGGCACCTGACCGGTCCGGACCTGGACATCTCCAAGAGCGGCGACGTGTCCATCAATCTCTTCACCACCGGCACCTTCACCATCACCTGGGAAGACATCCCTCACTGGAAAACCCCCTCCAACAACCCCGAATCCCTGACCGTGGCCGAGGATGGCGTCATCACCTTCACCGGAACGTACTCCGATGGGCCATTCAATCCTTCCACGGCTGGGGATCTCGGAAATGCCGGTCCTGGACAGGCTGTCAGCCTGGTCGATATCGACAATGACGGCGACCTGGACATCCACGTCGCCAACGAAGGCGCTGCCGACCAGATGCTGCGCAACGATGGGGGAGGTGTTTTCAACGACATCGCCACCGGGCCCATCGCCGAAGCCGGGGCCAGTAGCGGCGCCGCCTGGGCCGATGCAAACGGCGACGGCAACCTGGACGTCCTGCTCTGCCGGAACAATGAAGCCAACATCGTGATGATCGGTGATGGAAGCGGAGGGTTCGCTGTCGCCCCCACCTTCGGAATGGATGGTGTTGATACCTCCACCGGCGCGAGCTGGATCGATTTCGACCAGGACGGCAAGATGGACCTCTACGTCGTCAACAGGGGAGAGCCCAATACCCTTCTGAAGGGTCTTGGCTATATCGGCACCACCTTCTATTTCTCGACCGTGTCGGGCGCCGAAGCCGACAACGGCAACGGAAATGCGGGATGTTGGGCCGATGCCAACCTGGACGGCCTACCCGATCTGTTCATCGCCAATCAATTCCAGGCCAACCTCATGCTGGAAAACACCACCATCGGTTTTTCGGATGTCACCAACTCCACCGGTATGGGTGAAAATCTTGGCAAAGCCATGGGCGCGGCCTTCGGGGATTACGACAATGACGGTGATTTCGATCTCTACGTGGCAAATGAAGGCATGGCCGACCTCCTGTACCGCTGTACCGGCCCCTTCACGTACACCCAGATTGCCGGCGACAACCTGAATAACCGGGGTTATGCCCGGGGTGTTGCCTGGGTCGATTTCAACAACGACACCTTTCTCGACCTGTACGTTGTGCGGAACGGCCAGACGGATTTGCTGCTCCTCGGGGACGGCGCCGGTAATTTCGAGCGTGTTCCCGTGGGACCGGCTGAAGCCGATGGCCCCGGCAATGGCATCTCATGCGGCGACCTGGACGGTGACGGCGATGTGGATGTATTCATCTCCCGCGAAGGCGCGTCCAATGTCCTGCTCAGCAACGAACTTGGCAATGGCAAACGCTGGTTCAAGTTGCGCCTGACTGGAGCCGACGCCAACACAAGCGCCATCGGCGCCCGGGTCGTTATCAGCGCCGACGGCGTCTCCCAGACCCGAATGGTCACCGCCGGATCCGGCTACCTGTGCAACAATGCCCTGGATGTGCACTTTGGCTTGGCTGCCTCGACCATAGTGGATCAAATCGAGATCTTCTGGCCTGATGGAACCTACGAGCTCCTCGGCCCCACGTTCTCGAACCAATCGGTAGCCATTGTGCAGGGCCAGGGCCTGCCCAGCCCGGTGGACGATACGGTTCCGACCCGCGTGACCACCCTGGGTCAGGCACATCCCAATCCGTTTAATCCCTCGACCACCATCGAGTTTTCGCTGGCCCAGTCGGGCAACGCGCGGCTGGACGTATTCACCATCGATGGTCGGCTCGTTCACACTCTGGTCAACCGCAGTCTGGCGGCCGGACCCCACTCGACGACCTGGAACGGTCTCGATTCCCGGGGCCGTTCGGTGGCGTCAGGCACCTACTTCTACCGACTGACCACCGGAACCGGCTTCAGTGAAGCCGGTCGGATGGTTCTCGTGAAATAGGGTCTTGTCAGGTTGTTGTTCCCTTGGCCCCGGGTGTCAGCCCGGGGCCTTCTTTTCCTGTTTCCAGACCGCCCACGTTGACCGGAGCCACCTTTCCCCCTACCATATGCCCACGAAACATGTATCCCTTGCCAAAGGAATCCCCTTCCCAACCGGGCTCTGCCCGCATGGAGGTCATTGTGCTTTTTCCTATCCAGAAACGAATCCTGAACAGCACCATCCTGGCCGGATTGGTCATCTGCCTCGCGGCAGGCCTGTTTGCCACCCCCGCCACTGCCCAGTCAGACAAGGAATGGAGCCTCACCTCCTTAAGCAGTGAGATCAAGACGCTGACCCAGACCGTCAGCCCGGCGGTTGTGCAGATCTACACCTCGTCCTTCGGGGCCCTGATGGGCTCCCTGCCCCAGGGCGCCGCCCTGTTCGGCAAGCAGCAGGCCACCGGGTCGGGCATCATCCTGGATTCCAGTGGATACATCCTGACCAACAACCATGTGGTGGCTGGCGCCAAACGGGTGCAGGTACGGCTGTCGCGGCAGGCGCTCGGTGGCGGCCCGGGATCCTCAATCCTGGAAACCGGTGGCGACCTCGTGGGCGCGCAGGTTATCGGAGTGGACAAGGAGACCGACCTGGCCGTCCTGAAGATCAACAAGACCGACCTGCCCTTCCTGACCCTCGGCGATTCGGATGAGGTCTTCCAGGGACAGCTCGTTTTCGCCTTCGGCAGCCCGATGGGACTGACCAATTCGGTCAGCTTCGGCGTGATCAGCACGGTGGCCCGCCAGCTCGAGCGGGACAATCCCATGATCTACATCCAGAGCGACGTGGCCGTCAACCCGGGCAACAGCGGCGGCCCTCTGGTCAACTCGCGTGGTGAGGTCATCGGTATCAACACCCTGATCTTCACCCAGAGCGGCGGCAGCGAAGGCCTGAGCTTCAGCGCTCCAAGCAACATCGCCAAGAACGTTTTCAACCAGATCCGCGCCACCGGCCGCGTCAAACGCGGTGTCATCGGGGTCAACCCCCAGACCCTCAATCCCTGGATTGCCAAACCCCTGGGCATTGAAACCATGTGGGGAGTTATCCTGGGCGACGTTTTCCCCAACGGCCCCGCCCACGACGCCGGATTGCACGTGGGCGACATCATCGTCTCACTGGACGGAAAGCCCATGGAAAACGGGCGGCAGTTCGAGGTGAATCTCTACAACAAGCAGATCGGCGGCAAGGTTTCCCTGGAAGTGATCAGGGACGGCAAGAAGTTCACCAAGGAAGTGGAAGTCGTCGAGAGGATGGAACCGGATTACCGCTTCTTCGAGATGATCACCGCCGAGCGGAACCTGGTGAAGAAACTCGGCATCCTGGCTCTGGACCTGGACAAGGACACCACCCGTCTGTTGCCTTCGAAGCCTCGGGCCACCGAAGGCGTGATCGTGGCCGTTCTGGCGGTGGATGTCAGCCTTTTAGGTGAACACTTCATGCCCGGCGATGTGGTTTACAAGCTGAACGGACAGCCGATCAAGGGGTTGCGGAGCCTGAAGAATCTGGTTAAGGAACTGGAGTTCGGAGCGCCTGCGGTTTTCCATCTTGAGCGGGGGGGGATGTTGATGTATTTGGTTATGCAGGTCGAGTAGGTTCGTTTCCGGCATTGATTCGATACAAAAAGGAACCGGGATGTCCTCAGGCCTTCGGCCCTGCGGATTACCCGGTTCCTTTTTGTATCGAACCAATGCCGGAAAGATACCGCTCTCAAGAGTAGGAGAAGAGAAGAATAAGAACAAGCCCGGACCTTTGGTCCGGGCTTGTGAGACAAACGGAATAGGATTCCCTCGCCGCTTTGCGGCTGGGAAGGAAAGGAGACTACTGGAGGAGTCCCTCGCCGGTGATCCAGCCGAAGTTTACGCCTTCGATGACATCCACATCCGTGGGCACCTTGACTACCAGGACGGCGCCGGTGGTTGTCGTGTGATCGTCAACAGGGGAGCACGTTACTTCGTAGTCGCCGGCGCTCAGATCGGTGAACGCGTAGAGACCCTTGTCGTCGGTGGTCGCCGTGGCGGTTGCATCGCCACTCAGAGTGACGGTGATTCCCGTAAAGATGGGTTCGTCCTGGTCCATGACCTTGTTACCGTTCAGATCGTTGAACACATAACCACCGATGGCGGCCTTGTCGCCGCCGGTGCCTTCTTCCATCCAACCGAAGTGCGCGTTGTCCACGACCTGGTCGGCGGTCTCGATCTTGATGGTGAGTTCCTCACCCGTGGTCGAAACCCAACCTTCAGGACCCGTGCTCCGGACTTTGTATTCTCCCATGCCCAGCTCGTTGAACCAGTAGGCGCCGTCGGCATCCGATGTGGTCAACAAACTGGATGTGCCATCAAGGGCAACCTTGAGGCCTTCAATACCGGGTTCGCCTTCGTCCATGACCTTGTTACCGTTCAGGTCGTTGAAGACGACACCCTTGATCGTGGCCTTCCCACCGCTGGTGTCGTCCATCCAACCGAAGTTGGCGGTGTCGACGACCTCGCCAGTGGCCAGGGTGATCTGAAGTTTGGGCAACGTGGTCGGCTTGAAGTCAGGTACCTCGTCACAGACCACGGTGTAGGCCCCCATGGTGAGATCGGCGAAAAGGTAGTTGCCGTCATCGTCGGTCATGGCGGTGTCCTCGAAGGCCCCGCTGAGAGTCACGCCGATGCCGGCGATGCCGGACTCACCGTCGTCCTTGACGCCGTTGCCGTCGAGATCGTTGAACACCATCCCGCCGATGGAGCCCTTGTCAC
>JAGLCY010000080.1 GCA_023270185.1 Candidatus Krumholzibacteriia bacterium
ATCCCCCCAACGGGTTGACCGAAATCTTGATGAAGGCCCTCGTGAAATACGATCCTACCAACGACAGTTTCTATCTGTCGCTCATCAAGCAGAGCGGTGGCGATTCCATCACTCCGGATCTGCGCAGGATGTCCGCCCGGATAATTTCGAAGTCCCTGACTGCTTTGCCCAAACAAAACCGGGGCGATGATTGGGTAACCAGGGCCATCAGCTGGATCGGCAAACTGGACCCTGCATTCGCTCTTCCGGTGTTGACCCGGATCCGAGACGAAAGAAAATTCTTCTTCTTCAAGACCTGGCCCGCGGAATGTCGTGAACTGGCGGCAGAAATCGTGGCGTCCACACCCTTCAATGACAACACACAGGACGAGGGGTAATTCGGTGGAACGCCAATTCAGCGATCTCATCATCCTGCTGGCCAGCGGCATCAACCAGCGCCGGATGTACTTCGACGATCATCCCAAGGTGACGGCCGTCAGTCAGGAATTCACGACCCGTCTGCGCGGAATAATCGCGGAGGACGGCTCGGAGGAGTTTACTTTCGGCGTTTTTGGCGGGAAGTTCATTCGGCACGGCAAGTACCTGGTCGGCCCCTCGATCGCGGGTCGGTCCCTGATCGAATTCGCCCAGCGCCTGGACTGCGGAGGATTCACCTTCCGGTTGCCGTTGGCCATCGTCGATGTGGCCACATTTTTCCGTCTGGGCGCCACCATGAAGGAGCCCTTGGACAACCTGGAGGAAGCCCAAACCCTGTTCGCGGCCAACGGGATCGATCACATCGAACTTTCCGTTCCACTCAGGGAAAAAGGCGAAAACATCGAGGACGAAGGAGTGCCCGAACCCAACGCCGCCACCGACTTCATGGCCGCCGATTTCGCTCCCCTGCTGAACGTCTACCAGGCCCTGTACGATACGGTGTCTTCCAACAACCACTCGATCAACCGCAACGAAGACGTGGACATGACCCAGGCCCGGACCAGCGGCGAGAAGCTGGTGGGCGCCTCCGAAATGGGAGCCATGGACGTCATGCAGTTCATGCGCTATCCCGATTACGACAGTTACACAATCGGTCACTCGGTTCGAGTGGCGGCGCTGAGCGCCATGCTGGGACGGGAGCTGGGTTGGCCTCCTGAAATCCTTGGTGAATTGGCCACCGCCGGGCTCGTGCACGATCTGGGCAAGGGTCGCGTGCCCGAAGAGATCCTGTTCAAGACCGGTGCGTTGGACCCGGATGAAATGAAGATCATCCAATCACACCCCGCGGCCGGGGCCCAGATCCTCCTGGCCAGCGGTGAACAAAGTCCTTTGATAATTTCGGCCGCGTGGGGACATCACATTCGGGAAGACGGCGGCGGCTATCCCGTCATGCAGGAATGGTACACCCAGGGATCGGCCGCTTCCCTGATCCACGTCTGTGACGTTTTCGAGGCGTTGACGGCGGTCCGACCCTACAAGGCGCCCATGTCGCCGCGCCGGGCTTTCGAAATCATGCTCCAGGACAAAGGCGGGTTCCAACCACGGATGCTGGCCGCTCTCATCCGGGCCATGGGCTTGTATCCTCCAGGCAGCGAAGTCGTTCTCTCTGATTTCCGGAAGGCCGTGGTCATTGCCCGGGGCCGGGACATGGACAACCCCCTTGTTCGTGTGACCCACGATCCCGGGGGCATGCCCATTGCCAGGAATGACCAGCCCGCCATCCAACTGGAGGCCGGCAACGAACTGGACGTCGCGGAATTTCTGCTCGTGGGGATCACCGATGAAGGACATGGACAACCCGAGAAGGACATTGATCTGATCACCACCGGTTTTTCCGACTACTTTCAGTAGATCGCTCCCCGCAAAAATGGACGACCGGCTTTTTTTCGTGTATGCTTAACTCTTGCATTGTCTTGAACCTGTCTTCTCCGGGGATTGGAACGATGGGCATTTCATCGGCTCAATTGCTATATCTCAACGGCGCCCTGATGGTCACCATGGTGCTCGGCTTTCACGCCCTGCGTCGTCGGTACAGCCTGGCTTTTCTCTACTCCATCCTCGGCATGATCATCGCCATTGCCTGGGTCACGCCCCACACCATGGGTGTTCGTATTGCCGGCATGGATTTCCTGGTGGGACCCGACATACTGTTCGTCGGCGTGTTGATGGGCGTCTTTCTCTGTTATGTATTCGACGGACCAACAGCTGGGCGCACCGCCATCGCGGTGGTGGTGGGCGGTACCATTCTTTTTCCTTTGTCCGCCCTGCTGTTCCGGGAACTGTTCCTGGAAATCAACCCCCACGCGCAATGCCCTTTCCCTGATCTCATATGGCGCCATTACGCTGCTTCCATCACCGCTATCCTGATCGACCTGCTGGCCCTGACCGTAGTCTGGGGTCTTCTCAATAAACACCGCCGCAAAATTCCCCTGGCCATGTCGGTGTTCGTATCGCTGTTGAGCATCATGTGGATGGATTCATTCATCTACATCACCCTGGGCTACGGCGGTTCGTCCGATTTCTGGCCCATCCTCGAGGGTACGCTGGTGTCCCGAAGCATTATGGCGGTGGCCACAACGGCGCCGCTGACCCTCTACTTAATCTGGGAAATCCGCCGCTACGGCTGGCGCTTCGAATCCCTGCCGGTGTTGGCCATCTTCAAACTGGGGAACCTGGAGAGGGAGCTCAAGACCATTCGCAGTGACCTGGTCAAAGGCGAGGTCCTTCTGCGGGAGAGCGAGGATCGTTACAAGGCCTCGGTCGAAGACATGCCACTGATGATCTGCCGCTTTTCCCCCGAGGGCGACCTGGTCTACGCCAACAAGGACTGCGCACATTGCTTCTTCATTGACCCCGACGATCTCGGGGGTGTGGATTTCCTGAGCTTCGTGGCCGAGAGCCACCGGCAGGTCGTTGACGATCTGCTTTCCAACCTGACCGTTGATCGTCCCACCGAAACCATCGATTTCCCCGTCATGCTGGGCGATGATCCGCAACCCTGGCATCGCTGGACCATCCGGGCGCTGTTCGGGTGGGACAGAAGGACCATTGCCTTCCAGGCCATCGGCCAGGACATCACCAAAGAGCTTTCCCTTGAAAGCCAGTTCCGGCACGGGGAAAAGATGCGGGCGGTGGGACAGTTGGCCGGCAGCATATCCCATGACTTCAACAACATCCTGACGGCGATTCTGGGCAACGCCGAACTGGCCCTCGACGCCCTGGACGATCCCGAACCCCAACAACAGTTCATCCGTGAGGGTTTGCAGCAAATCGAAAGAAGCGGACGGCGCGCCGCGGATCTGATCCGGCAACTGCTCATGTTCAGTCGGCGCGACGTATCCAATCCCGAGGTGATCGACCTGAACCAGGTCCTGCGCGACATGGAGAAGATGTTGCGGCGGGTAATCACCGAGAACATCGAATTGAAGGTGGTCTGGTCCGGGGAGCCCGGCCATATCCTGGTCGACGCCAGCCAGCTTGAACAGGTGATCGTGAACCTGGTGGTCAACGCCCGTGACGCCATGCCCGACGGGGGCCTGTTGGATCTGGAAACCCGGCTCGTGGACATCGACGAGTATTACGCGCGGAACCATCCCGGCTCCCAGCCGGGGCCTCATATCATGCTCGCTGTCAGCGACAACGGGAAGGGCATCCCGCCGGAAAACATGGAGCGGCTTTTTGAACCGTTTTTCACCACCAAAACCAAGGACAAGGGCACGGGATTGGGCCTGGCCACGGTCTACGGCATCGTGCAGCGGTTCGGGGGACACGTGAGGGTCTACAGCGAGGTTGGTTACGGCACCGCCTTCAAGGTCTACTGGCCCTTGACCGAAACCGAGGAATCGCGGCGGGACCAGGCGGAAGCCGGCCTGATTGAAGGCGGCAGCGAAACAATTCTGGTTTGTGAAGACGAGGACAGCGTGCGACGATTGACCGTCATTCAGCTCCGGGAGGCCGGGTACACGGTCATCGAGGCCGAAAATGGAGCCCGGGCCCTGAAACAGACCGCTGAAATCGATATTCCGGTCGATTTGCTGGTCACCGACGTCATCATGCCCTTCATGGACGGCAAAACCCTATCCGAGGAACTAACCGGGTCTTATCCGAACCTGAAGACCCTTTTTGTTTCCGGTTACACCGCCCACGCCATCGCCCGCCACGGGGTGTTGGACAAGGGTCTCGATTTCATCGAAAAGCCCTTCAACCGCAACACCTTACTCACCCGGGTGCGCAAAATCCTTAATTCAGGTCAATAGAGCCCGCATTTTTGCTAAAAAAATCCCTAATCCGGTCGATTTTCTATAAGTAGAGACTGATTGACCCGGATTGGGAGGATCCCTTGGTGTCGAAAACCACCTTATTAGAAAATACCCCTACCGAATCGGTGGGAGTGCCCACGGAAGAGAACTCGCCGCTCAGCGCCGAGCACGCGGAACTTTTCCGGGCCCTTGACCGCCTGCTGACCATCGGTTCGTATTACACTCCCGAGCACGCGCGCTACCAGGAGGTCGCCCGTGAGGCCCACGCCGCGATCAGGACCAACCTGATGGGCGCCGCCTCCCTGGAAATCGAATGCACCACCGAGGGATTTTACGTCCACGATATTTTCATCGAGGGAAACCAGCGCGCCACCCACCGCATTTTCGAATTGATGCACACCTTGAATATCGCGTTGCTGGAAATCCAGGCCGCGGCTACATCCAACGACCTGCACGAAGCGGTGACAACCCTCAAGAAACACCAGGTCACCTTCGCTGGAGCCCAGGATTACGAAGAGATCGAAATCACGGGCATGCCCGACACCATTGCGACCACCAGCCAGAACCTCTACGTGCGAACCAGGGATCGCACCTCCGGACCGGGCGGGACCCGTCCGCGGGCCGGCTCGGCGGATCATTACATCATCCCCGAGGCCAACCTGGTCACCACCCCCGAGGGTCAAAAGCTGGAACGCGAATTCCTGGGCATCATCAGCTCGATCATGAGGAGCGGCGACCCGACCCAGTTGAAAAACCTGGACAGCGACAAGGCCAGGAACGAGGCCTTGCGACATTGGGTGTCCGATTCCGCGATCCTCACCATCAAAAAGATCATGGGAGCACTGAAGGAGACCAACTCCGATCCCATGATCCTGGAACATTTGATCGGACACGCCCAGTCCGCCCTTGAGTTGACCGGCGATCCCGACCTGGTCAATCTGGTCTTCGAGCGCCTGCGCAAGGAAACCGGGATAAAGAGCGACAAACCCAAGCCGCTGCTGTCCAACCGGCCCAAGCCGAAGAATCCCAAAAAGCACGCGGTCAAGTACACGATGACTCCGGAACAGATGAACGGCATCATCGAGGAACTGAACGAATCCGCGGTGATCCCCGACGACCTGCTCGGTCCCTCCACCGCCGATTGTCTCGGCATCTGCACACAGGTCCTTTGCAGCGCTCCGACCGAACAGATGGCCCAGGGCATCGGATCCACCATCTTCCGGATCCTCTCCGCCGAAACGATTCCGGACGAAGACCTGAGAATCTCGGTATCGGCGCTGATGACGGTCCTGAAGACCGGATCACGCGACGCCGTCGACACGGCCATGCCCATGTTCTTTTCGCCGTTGCGAAAATTCCATCCGCGGCATTTGGGCCCCGTATGGCTCGGAGTGTGGAAATCCCTGGTGGAAATAGATCACAAGCGGCTGGCCTGGCCACACCTGGTCAACGAGTTGTTGATGGGCGTCGAGTGGGAAGACCCCACCCAGAAACTGGCCCTGTTCGAATCGTTGTCCAGGGTCCGGGTCGGCGACGGCGAAGAGATGCTGGAGCGTCTCGAAGAACTTCGGGCCCTCCGGGAAAAGATGATGGCTCCCGAGCTCTTCCACGCGCCCGCGCCCTTGTTGTACCCGGTGCACATCGTGCTGCTCGGCTCGACCATGTCGCGTGAACACGGACCGAAACTGCACGAGCGAATGGCGCACCAGCGGGCGAACCGCCTGGCTAATCTGCTGGTCGAAATCATGGGCGAGTACAAACAGAGCAACAAGCTCATCTACCAGGCCATGCTCGAACAGGGCGTCTCCGAGAAAATCATTCCCAAACTGCAGGATCTGGGCAGTCGCCTGCTCAAGGCAACGGTGACGAACCTTTCCCCGGAACTGCGGGATGAATTATGGGTCAGCGAAGCCGTTTCCTGGCTGGGCAAACTGGACAAGCAACGGGCCAAACCAACCTTGACCAGGATACTCAAGGAAAAGAAATACTTCTTCTGGCCGGTGTGGCCGTCCGAATGCAGGCAGGCCGCGCGGGAAATCCTCGCCGTCCGGAACGAAGAAGACGACCCGATAGACGAGAGGGAAACCAGTGTCGATGAGATTCAGTGATCTGATCATCCTGCTGTCCACGGGGATCAACCAGCGCCGGATGTATTTCGACTCCCACCCCAAGGTGCAGAACCTCGGTCAGGATTTTGCCGACAGGATGCTGGAAGTTCTCGCCACCAAGGGTGACACCGGATTCTTCTTCGGCATCCTGAACGGGAAGTTCATTCGCGACGGTAAATACCTCATTGGTCCGTCCATCGCCGGACGCAACCTGATCGACTTCGCCGACAAGCTCCAGTGCGGCGGCTTTCTTTTTCGCCAGGGCCTGGACGCGGACGAAGTGAGATCCTTCTTCAGCGTGGCGGCAGAACTCAGGGACAGGACGGATTCGATCGAGGAATCGATCGCCCTGTTCCATTCCAACAACATCCGCAACATCGAGGTTTCGCCCTACTTCCGCGAGGGCGAGGAAACCGATGCCAACGGCGTCAAACTCGCGCCGTTCGATCCCGGCCTGATCCAGTTCGACTTCAGCGAAGAAGATGATGACGGCGGAGGCATGGGCAAGTCGGTGGCGCAGGAACTCGAACCCCTTCTGCCGATTTTCCAGTCCATGTATGACATGGTGCAAACCAACAACATCCACATCAGCAAACAGATGGATGTCGATGTCCACCGGGCCATGGGCGTGGGTGAGGAATTGTTCGAGGTTTCCGACCGGGCAACCATGGACGTCATGAACCTGATGCGATACCCGGACTACGACAGCTACACCATCGGGCATTCGGTGAGAGTGTCAACCCTGGCGCTGACCGTGGGCCGGGAAATGGGGTGGCCGGAACACCTGCTGCCCGAACTGGCCAGCGCCGGTCTGTTGCACGACATCGGCAAAGCCAAGGTGCCCGACGAAATCCTCTACAAACCCGGCAAACTGAACCCCGAAGAGCGCAAGATCGCCGAGTCGCACGCGGCCATTGGGGGCAAGATCCTGCTGGCCAAGGGAGACGCCAGCCCCTTGATCATCGCCGGCGCCTGGGGTCACCACATCCGGCATGACGGTCAGGGTGGTTATCCTCCCATGCCTGAATGGGCGATCAAGAGTCCCATCGCGAGTCTCCTGCAGGTCTGCGATGTCTTCGAAGCCCTGACCGCGGCCCGTCCCTACAAGGCTCCCCTGCCGCCGCGTCGGGCGTTCGAAATCATTCTCAGGGACCGGCGGGCCTTCGATCCCGCGCCGTTGACCGCATTGATTCGGGCCATCGGCCTGTACCCGCCCGGCAGCGAGGTTGCCTTGACCGACGGCACTCGCGGCTACGTCACCGCCAAGGGACCGGATTGGCAGCTGCCCACCGTGCGTGTCACGCGGGATTCCGAAGGCAATCCCCTGTCCAGGGAAAACCAGTATGTGGCGAAGCTTCACGAGGAAAAAAACCTGGCCGTGTCGGATTTCCTGATGGTCGGCCTGGACCCGGATTCAGCCAGGGACATGGCGGAGAACGAACCCGGCAAGAAGCGGGAATCGGACGAGGAATGGGAACAGGGATTGGCAACCGAACTGGACGACATCCTCGAGGAATCCATCATCTGATTGCGTGTCCAGTTCAGAAAAGCACCCCCGGAACGGATTCCAGGGGTGCTTTTTCTTTGGCTTCGGGTCGGTCGGCGAGAAGGACTACTTCTTTACCGCGACCGGGTCAGGCTGTGACGGCGACTGGGACTGCGGTGTGGCTTCGGGAGTCCGACGCTGGCCCGAGCCCATGGCGCAGTTGCCTTCGAAGAAGACACCTTCATCGATGACCAGCCGCTTGGTCTTGATGTCGCCTTCCACGTGGGAACCGCTCTGCAGTTCGATCTTGTTTTCGGCGACGATGTTGCCGAACAGCTGCCCTCCGATGATGGCGTTCTTCACCTTGACCTTGGCGTGCACCACGCCGGTCTTGCCGATGACGAGACTTTCAGGCGTTCCGATATCGCCTTTGAACTCGCCCTCGATGCGCAGAGTGCCACGCACTTCGATCTTGCCGTCGAACTTGCAGCCCTGGGCGAGGATCGAAGTCTGGCCTCCGGCCATGTTCTGGTTTTCGGGTTCTTTTCCGAACATTGTTTTCCTCCTTGGCCCGGTCGGTGCCCCGCCGGGTTCTTCTTACGACTCTCCGGGCATCGAACCCGGTTGCTTCCTTCTGAAAAATCTTTTCCGCGTCCGTTCAGTTCCGCGGTGGATCACCCGCCACGACCGTTCGCGGATTCACGGCCTCTCCCTGGTACCAGATCTCAAAGTGCAGATGGGGCCCGGTAGCCTGACCGCTTTCACCCATGTAGGCCACGACCTGGCCCGCTTCGACATGGTCGTTTTTGCCGACCGCAATTCGGCTCAAGTGGCCGTAAACTGTTAAGTAACCCAATCCATGGCGGATTTCAACATAGTTTCCCAGGAAGTTGTCCGTGCCCGTGCGTTCCACGACACCCGGTGCCGCCGCCATGACCGGCGCGTCCACGGGACCGGCAATATCGATTCCCAGGTGGGGCTTGATGCCCTTGGGAATACTACCGGAAATGAACTCCCGGGTCACGAAACCTTTGGCGGGCCAGCGATCCGGCTTGGGACTCAGGGACAGGGCGGCCGCTCTTTGCATGCCTTCCCCCGACGAGGCGGGGGCTTCGTCCAGCCAGGCCGCCAGCGAATCGGCGCCCACCGGGGAAGCGTCCTCCACACCCAGCATATAAAGAAGTTTTTCCTGGATGGCGCGCATCTGGTCCAGCTCAACCCTTAGCTCCTCGGCAACCATGATGTCCTGCCGGGCATCCGCGAGTTGGAATTCCAGTTCCTGGATCCGGGCCCGTTCGGTGTGTTTGCCGGCGAAGGACATCATCAACAGGGCAACCACACCCACCATCACCGCGACAAGAACAATGAGGGTCACGACCATGGCGCGGGAAATTCCGTACTGACGGGTTTCCCTTTCGTCGCCGGGAATCAGAATGATTTTAGTGTAGGGGGGAATACCCATGTTGTTGCTCAGTCCTGATCCTGGATTAGGGTTCTTTGGCTGGTTTTATTGCGGGCACGAGGAAACCAGAGAAGGAATTCGGTCCCTTTGCCCGGATTGCTTTCGAGTTCGATGCGCCCTCCGTGCTCGTGCACGATCCGGGCCACGATGGACAGACCCAGACCCGTTCCCTTGCCGTAATCCTTGGTGGTGAAAAACGGCAGGAAGACCCGGTCGTGATTGTCCCGGGGAATGCCCTCCCCCGTGTCACTGAATTCAACCAGCACCTCGCCCGGTCCGCCGTCCATCAGCCGCACGTCGATGCGTCCGCCGTCCGGCATGGAGTCGATGGCATTGGCCAACAGGTTGAAGAACACCTGCTCCAGTTCGTTGCGGTTGCCGAACACCCGGGGGTCGGTGTCTTCGATGATGTTCAATTCGACACCGGCCAACTTCAGGTTCTTCTCCATCAAGTAGGCCGTTTCGGTGATCGCCTCGGCCAGGTTCATGCTGCCGCGTTCACTGCCCGTGGGCCGGGCAAAATTCAAAAGACCCTTGATGATGCCGCGGCACTGCTCGGTCTGCCTGATGATCCGGTGGATGTCTTCGCTCTCGTCTTCGGTTTTTACCGTGTCCGCGAGCATTTCGGCCGACAACAGGATCGACCCCAATGGAGTGTTGAGCTGATGCGCGATGCCCGCGGCCAGCTGGCCGATACCGGCCAGCTTTTCCGTTTCGCTCATGCGGTTCTCAAGCTGCTTCTCCGAAGTGATGTCCCGGGCGATGACCACGAACGATCCGCTCTTGTCCGCGAGAGGGCCGCCTCCGGGTGAGATGCTCGACAGGGTCACACTGATCTGGGTCGCCTGGCCATTTTCCTTTTCGAGTCTGGCTTCGTAGGTGAAACTGCGACCCAGGCTCCGGATATCGGTGATGGCCCGGTCCAGGGCCAGATCCTTGTCGAGATCCAGACTCTTGATCTTCCGGTTCAGGACGTTGCGCCGGGGAAGGTGGAAAAGATTCTCGGCGGCCTTGTTCCACTCCAGGATTCGGCCGGCGATATCCAGCAGGAAAATGGCTTCGCCGGCATGATTGATGATGCCTCGATATTTCGTTTCCGAGCGCTTGAGGCGCAGGTTGCCCAGTTCGGTCACCCTCAGGCGGAACAACGCGCTCCAGCCCAGAATCAACACGAACAGCTGGAACAATCCTGACTGCAGCATCTCGGAAAGAACCAGCCCGGACTTCCATTCGGCCTGCCACAGGGCCTGCAGGGAACCTGTCTCCTGATAGGTGACGTGAATTTCAAACAGGTTGATCAGGATATACGCAAGTGAACCACCCACCAGGGTGCCCCGGAAAATCTGGAGCCTGAGAATGCGACCGGGTCGCAGCCATTTTGGCAAAGTGACGATCATGAAATGTCCGTATCCACACCCATGATTTTCAGGACCCGCACCAGATCGGAATCGGAATAGAAACGCAGACTGATGGATCCTTTTCCGTTGCCGGCGTCACGCGCGATGCTCACAGGTGAACCGAACACCCTTTCCGCGTTTTCCATCAGGGCCCGCAAGGCGGGATCGACAGGACCGGCGGCCGTTTTCCTGCGAGACTTTTTCTTCCGAGGATTGCTTCCGCCGGCCTGGACCCGACGTTCACATTCCCTGACCGAGAGGTCGCGGCTGTGGCACATTTTTGCCAACTGGACGCGCGCCGGTCCGGCGGGCAGGCCCAGAAGCGCCTTGGCGTGACCGCGAGTGATCCGACCATCCCGCAGCAGAGCCAGGATTTCTTTTTCAAGGGTCAGAATGCGCAACATGTTGGTGACGCTGCTGCGTTTCTTACCGAGCATCTCGGCCAATTCATCCTGGGTCGCGCCGTAGGATTCCAGGAGATTCCGGTACGCCGAAGCCTCTTCCACGGGACCGAGGTCTTCGCGTTGGATGTTTTCCAGCAGGGCCACTTTGAGCGCCTCGGTCTCTTCGTAGGTGCAGACCAGCGCGGGTACCTCGTTCAGACCCGCCAGCCTGGCGGCCCGCACTCGGCGTTCGCCCGCGACCACACAGTAGGAAACCAGGGATGGGGGCGCCTCGCTGTCCGGGTGCCGGGTTGCCGTTTCTCCGCCCTGAAGCTGTCGAACGAGGACCGGCTGGAGAATCCCCACCTGTTCGATAGATCTCGCCAGTTCCTCTAACTTATTGCTATCAAATAACTTGCGTGGTTGGTCGGGGTTAAATCCGATGTTCTCGAGTGGCACCAGGTGGATACTGGCATCCTCATCGGGCGCGGTGGTCATGCCCTTGAGATCAGCCCCTTGGATCAGCGCGGACAGACCTTTGCCCAGGACCCGGTTCTTGCTCATGGAATCACCTTTCTCAACCAACGGCGCGCTTTTCATTCTTGGAGATCACTTCCTTCGCCAGCTCCATATAGCTCCTGGCCCCCACGCACTCCACATCGTACAGAAGGATGGGCTTGCCAAAGGAGGGAGCCTCGCTCAGGCGAACATTGCGGGGAATTTTTGTTTCGTAAACGGTTTCACCGAAAAAGTCGATGGCCTCCTCGGCCACCTGGTTGGACAGCTTCAGCCGCCGGTCAAACATCGTCAACAGCACGCCCTCAAGGCGCAGGGCCGGATTCAGGCTGCGTTGAACCAGCTGAACCGTGCTGAGAAGCTGGCTCAAGCCTTCCAGCGCGTAATATTCGCACTGGATGGGAATGAGCACGGAATCGGAAGCGGTCAAAGCGTTCAGGGTCAGCATACCGAGGCTGGGCGGGGTGTCGATGATGATGAATTCATAACGGCCGCGCAGGGGGCCGACGGCTTTCTTGAGGTAGCTCTCCCGGTTATCCTGGCTGACCAGCTCCACCTCGGCTCCCGAGAGCCGACGATCCGTGGGCAACACATCCAGAAAGGGAATGTGGGTGTTGTGGATGCTCTCGCCCAAGGATGACGCGCCCAACATGAATTCATAACTCGTTGACTCGTCCGGAGATACGCCGACACCACTTGATGCGTTCCCTTGGGGGTCCAGATCAATCAATAACGTGCGTTTTTCCGCCACAGCCAGACTGGCGCTGAGATTTACGGCTGTGGTCGTCTTGCCGACGCCACCCTTCTGATTGGAAATAGATACAATTTTACTCATGATGGGGATCCGTTCTCATTTTATTCCTCCGTGACAAACTGGGACGCCAATGTACCCGCATTGCTCTTCCTGAGTCAAGATGCCCCGTGGGAAAAATGGGAATGTTCCACGTGGAACATTGATTGAAGATCGGTGAAGTGATGAAAAGTGAATGTTCCACGTGGAACATTGACGGCGGGAGTATGGAAATCAGCGGACCCGGATTTTATACCTCGACAACACCAAGCCGGCTCCCGGCAGGGTTGTCGGCTGGAGAACGCTGCCTCCTTCGCTTAAGAATTGGCAAAAAGAGGCGGGATGGCTCTGGCCCTCGGGGAGGATGTCCAGTTCATTAGCCAGTTCCTCGCTCCATATCTGGTCTGGGGGGTAGAATCGGGCGATCAGTAGGGATATTTCGTCTTTCGGGGACGAATCAAATCCCTCCATGGCCTCGGAGTTGGCGTCCGGGTTGGCGTCAGAACAAACCCCCAAATAGGGCTCTAAACCCTTCAAAACCGCAGAATCCGGCAAATGTAAGGCCTTCAGAGAGATAAGAATATGGGAGGGCAATGGCTCAAGGGATTCGGCATTCAGGTCATCAGCCCCCGCGTCCCCCCAGCGATTCGCCGCCACCTGCGGAAATTCCCCTCCGACCTGACGCGCCACCCGTTCCAGAAACCAGGCCCTTTTCTCCCGTGGCTCCACCAAAAGGGTCCGAACGGAAAGATCCGTGGCGGCCATCTGAATGTGCCAGACGATTCCCGGCAGCCCGGCCCCCGATCCGAGGTCGAAGTACCAAATCCGGGAAGCCTCCGCCAGATCGGAAATTTCCGCGGCAACCAGGCGATTCCAACCATTTCGGCACTGCTGGATCAAGCCACCCAATCTGTTCGAGGTGTCCTTCCTTGACACGAGATTGATCTGGTCATTCCAGCGCAGAACCTGTTTCCGGTATTCATCCAGGGCTTTGTCGACACTTATGCCGTTCCCGCTCATGATTTTCCATTCCCGGTTCGATCTCTTCTCTTCTTTCCCGCGGGTTCACCGGCGCCCGGGGGCAACATTTTTTTCAGGTAAATCGTTAGCACCGCCAAGTCCCCGGCCCGCACCCCGTCGATCCTGCCGGCTTGTCCAAGGGTGGCCGGACGAATACGATCCAGCTTTTCCCGCGCCTCGAAGCTCAAGGACGTCAACGACTTATAGTCAAGAGTGTCAGGCAGTTCAAATTGGTCCAGATGTTCCCGTTGTCGCAACAATCGGTTGTGTTTGGCGATATAACCATCGTATTTGATGTCGTTTTCGACCTGATTTTCAGCCCCGGCCAGCAGGTGGGGCGATGAGGAAGTCTCTTTCAGGGTTCGGTGCAGAAACTCGATCCCGTTCCAGAACTCATCCGGAGCCTGGACCTCTTTTTGCAGCTCCCCCAGGCCCATGCCGGGAAAACGTAGATAATCGGCCGCCATCAGCCGCATTCCTTTTTCCTTGGCGAAAACACTGGTCTTCTGGAGCAGGTCGTTGAAACCACGGACAAACATCCGCCGCGCGGCCAGCACTTTCTCCGCCCGGTTGGACAGCAGGCCCAACTCCAGGGCCAGATCGGTCAGGCGATCTTCGGCGTTGTCACATCGCAGATGGAGGCGATGTTCGGCCCTCGAGGTGAACATGCGATACGGTTCGTTGATTTCCTTGGTAACCAGATCGTCCACCAGGACACCGATATATGCCTCGCCACGGCCTATATCCAAGGGCCTTTTCCCATCCAGGGACCAAACCGCGTTGACCGCGGCGACCAAACCCTGGGCAGCCGCCTCTTCGTAGCCGGAAGTGCCCAGTACCTGGCCAGCAAGATAAAGTCCCGCAACGAGTTTCGTCTCCAGGCTGCGGTGAATCTGCCAAGACGGAACACTGTCGTATTCTATCGCGTAACCGAACCTGACGATCTTCGCGGATTCCAGCCCGGGCACCGACCGCACGACCCTCTCCTGCACATCGGCCGGCAGGCTGGTTGACAGGCCGTTCACATAGATCTCGTCGGTATCGCGCCCCTCCGGTTCCAGAAAAAGCAGGTGTCGATCCTTGTCTGCGAACCTGACCACCT
The DNA here is from genome assembly GCA_023270185.1 of Candidatus Krumholzibacteriia bacterium. Classification (GTDB taxonomy): domain Bacteria; phylum Krumholzibacteriota; class Krumholzibacteriia; order LZORAL124-64-63; family LZORAL124-64-63; genus JAGLCY01. Next base: position 14,500 of record JAGLCY010000080.1, read on the forward strand.
TATCCTCGATGGAGGGACAATAGCGGGGACCCTGGCCCTTGATCATGCCGCCGAACAGTGGGGATCGGTCCAGGCTTTCGCTGATGATCCGGTGTGTGTGTTCGTTGGTGTAGGCCATGTGGCAATCGATCTGGTCCGGCGCGAAATTTTCCGTGCGGAAAGAGAAAGGGTCTGGATTTTCATCACCGGGCTGTCTTGTAAGTTGTTTAAAATCAATAGATTGTCTCGTCAGGCGGGGCGGAGTGCCGGTCTTTAGTCGTTTCAATTCGAAACCGTAGTCAGCCAGGCTTCCACTCAGACCTTCGCTGCTGGCCGCTCCTTCGCGACCCCCGGTTGTGCGGTTGTCACCCACATGCATCAAGCCCTTAAGGAAGGTGCCGGTGCAAAGCACGACTCGGGCGCCCGTCAGGATCCGTCCGCCGAGCAGCGACACTCCCCGCACTTGCCCGGACTCGACTATCAGGCCCTTCGCGTCATCGGTCACAACTTCGAGGCTGTCCTGTCCCAGAATTGTTTCCATCATCAGCCGCTGATAGGCGTTTTTGTCGGCCTGGGCCCTTGGCGATCTTACGGCGGGCCCCTTTTTGGTGTTCAGAACCCGGAACTGGATACCGGTTTGGTCAATGGCGACCCCCATTTCACCACCCAGAACATCAATTTCCCTTACGAGATGGCCTTTCCCCAGTCCACCAATTGCCGGGTTGCAAGGCATACGGCCAATCTCACCCACATCATGGGTCACCAGGACCGTCCGCGCGCCCATTCTGGCCGCCGCCAGCGCCGACTCGACGCCCGCGTGGCCGCCACCCACCACTATGATGTCGAATTCATGGGATTTCACGGCTATTTCCCGACGCAAAAGCGCTGGAACACGCTTTCCAGGAGTTGTTCGGTAAACACACGACCCGAAACTTCACCCAACCGACTGAGAACGGAGGACAACATTGTTCCCGTCACCTCTTCGCCTGGAGCGCTCGACTCCATTTCATGGATCAGAATCTCGAGATCCGACCGGCAGGCGGTCAATCTGTGAAGATGGCGCTCGTTGAGCACCACGCCCATGGTCACCGCCTCCTGAAGGCGAAATTCCCGGACAGCCAGGTCAAGGGCGGCCCACAACTCAGGCAAACCCTGTCCGGTGGTGCTCGATACACACAAAGTGTTGTCTTTATTTGCTTTAACAAGATCTGCCTTGGTTATCACCTGAATAACGGGAACCTCGTAGTTTTCCCGGGAATTCGGCTCCGGGCCATCCGGATCGGACAGCAACAGGACCAAGTCGGCTTCGTTCACTTTTTTCCAGGTGCGGTCGATGCCCATCTTTTCCACGCGGCCCGGATCGTCCCTCAAGCCCGCGGTATCATGGAAGACAAACCTTGTTCCTTCGTGAACCAGGCTGGCGGAAATCACGTCGCGTGTGGTGCCGGCTTCGCCGTCGACGATGGCCCGATCCTCTTCGAGCAGGGCGTTGAACAGGGAGCTCTTGCCCACGTTCGGCGGACCCGCCAGAACCACATGGATTCCGTCGCGCAAAAGCCGGCCGGCCGGAGCCATGGCCAACAGTTCATCCAACTTCGCGCGCGAATTTTTCAGGGTGTCGATGACCTCATCCTCCGGCACACCGACCTCTTCTTCCTCGACGAATTCCAACGACCCTTCGATCCGGGACAGCAGTTCGAGCAGGGGATTTTCGATGGCCGACAACTGGTCATCCAGGCCCCCGAGTAATTGCCGGATCGCGCCCCTGGCCGAGGCCTCGCTTTCGGCGTGGATGAGGTCGGCCACCGCCTCGGCCTGGTCCAGGCTTAGCCTCCCGTTAAGGAAGGCGCGCCGTGTGAATTCTCCGGGTCCGGCGGGCCTGGCTCCAACCCGACGGCAGGCGGCAACAACCATCCTGGCAGCCATCCGACCCCCGTGACAAAAGAACTCAACCGTGTCTTCGCCCGTGTAACTGTTGGGCCCCAAGAGGGGCAGGGCCAACACCTGGTCAATTGGGTAACTTGTTTCTTTTTCTTTAGTTGACGAAAACAGTATACCGTATACAGCTCGGTGGGATTCGATTTCAGGTCCAAAACGACGGCTTTCAAAGATGCGACCGGCCATCGCCACGGCCTCCGATCCACTCAGGCGGACCACTGCCAGCCCCCCCTCTCCTTCCGGAGTGGCCAGCGCAACAATCGTGTCATTTTCCAAGGTCCCACCTCCTCTTTTCCCGCTGGATCACTACTTGCAAATAAAGGGAGCGGCGCCGAAACGCCGCTCCGATGATAACCCCGAACAACCGGAAGATCAGGTGTCGGAATTGTTCAAACTTCAGCGCCGTCGTCCTGACGGTCGACCGAGGATTCCACCTCGTTCGTCTCGTTTTCTTCACGTGTGATCACCACGTGTTTGCCACCCGAACCATCCATGGTGAAGGTGCGCAGCCCGCCGAGTTCAGCGGCCTCCATATGAACCAGTCTGCGCTCCCGCGCCGACATGGGTTCCATGTGAAAAGCCCGACCGGTTTCCTGGATTGCGGCGGAGGCTTCGGCCACCCGCTCGGCCAGGGATTCCTCGCGGTGCTGACGGTAATTATTGATGTCGAGATTGATCCGCGCCCGGGCATCGATGGCGTTACTGGCCATGCGTTCGACCAGGTGTTCGACCGCGTCGATGGCCTGGCCATGGCGGCCGATCAACATTCCGGCGCTGGCATCGTCGGTTGTAACCTTGATCTGGCGATATTCACCGGGAAGGGTTTCGCACCGACAAGGAAAGCCGGCCCGGGCCAACATGCCGTCAGTCAGTTCGGTCAGGGCATCATCGAGATTTTCATCGGTCACCGAACCAATCGATTTGGCGTATTTGACACCTTTGATCCCACTAAGGATCACTTCCTCCTCGGACCGGGCCGAAGAATAAGAAGGAGTTCGCTGTTCCCGTCTGGGACGTTCGGGAACGGGGCGGGCCGGCGCCGGATTTTCAAGAGCCGCGGCGGGGCGCTCCACGGCGGCGGGGTTTTCCGTTTCGGCCGGAGGATTGGCTTTAGCCGCTTCGGCTGCCTCGACCGCCTTGGCCTCCAGGCGCCTATCCTTGATGCGTGCCCCCAGGCCGCCGAATCCGCGGCGGGGTTTTTTTGGCGTGGTCACGGTGCTTTCTTCCTTTTTTTCAATGGGCTTGGGTTCTGCGCTAACGGGTGGCGCCACTGGAACATTCTGGATTTCCGGAGCATCCACCGGCTCTTGCCGCAAAGGACGGATCGGAGCTTCGCCGCGGGCATCGCGGGGAATACCGCGCCGATTTCTGGACCCGCTCGACCTCGGCCTATCCTGTTGTTGGTCTCTTTGCTGGCTTTGCTGCTGGTCTTGCCGTTGGTCTTGCCGTTGGTCCTGGCGTTGGTCCTGAGGCTGGTCCTGGCGTTGGTTCTGGCGCTGGTCCCGTCGCTGAACCTGAGGTTGGTCTTGGCGCTGGTCTTGGCGCTGACTTTGGCGCTGGTCCCGTCGCTGAACCTGGGGTTGGTCCTGTTTGGGATTCCGGTCAGCCTGTTCCTGAGTCCGGCTCCGCCCGCCTCGGCCGCGGGAACCGCGCCGGGTGCCACTCTTTTCTTCGTGCTTACTTTCACGATTCGGTTCACGGGAAGCCTGGGAATTATCTTTGCGGCTCCTGGACGAATCTCCGGATGAGCCACCAGACGGCCGACGGCGGGAACCGCCACGGCTACGACCGCGGCCGCTGCCCAGGTTGTGGGCCTTGTAGTCGTCATCATCCACACGGTGATCCCTGCCGGAACCGCCGCGACCGCGCGACCGTTTCTTTCTCACCAGAACCCGGGCGGCGCGACCGCCCAAAAACCCCATGAAGCCCGACTTGGGTTCCTCGAGAACCTTGATTTCCACTTCGTCACGGCGGGCCCCCAGCTGGAGCAGGGCCTCTGAAACGGCAGCTTCAACCGTTTTGCCTTGTATTTCTATCTTGTCACTCATGTTGTTTCCTTACCTCCGGTGGTCGGCGCCGTCTGATGAATCTTCCAGGTCTGGTATCCCTGCATAAGGGTATTGATGAGCCAATAAAGCACCAGGCCCGACGGCATGTTGTAGAAAATGAAGACCATGATCAGCGGCATCATCGTGTTCATGGCGGCCATCTGTCCGCCGGCTCCGCTGGTCGGTGTCAACTTGGTTTGGAAGTACATGGCCACCGACATCAGGATGGGCAGGACATTCAGGTCCGCCCCCAGGAACGGCAGCGAGAAGGGCAGCTGGGCTATCGCGTCGGGTTGGGAAAGATCGTTGATCCACAACACGAAAGGCTGACCACGCAGTGAAATCGTGTGGTTCAGGGCCTGATACAGCGCGAAAAACACCGGCATCTGAACAACCATCGGCAGGCAGCCGGTCAGAGGATTCACTTTTTCCTCTTTGTACAGCTCCATCGTGGCCTGGTTCAGTTTGTCCTTGTCGTTTTTGTACTTCTCCTTCAGGGCAGTCATCTTCGGTTGAAGTTCCTGCATCTTCTTCATGGATTTGGTCGAAGTCTGCGTCAGTGGATAAAAGGCCAGTTTGGTCAGCACGGAGAAAATGATGATGATCAGACCGAAGTTCGGAATGAACCGGTGCAGGAACTCCATGCCAAGCAAAACAATCTCGGACAATGGGCGAATGAACTTCATTCCCAAGTCCATGGATTTTTCCAGATCTTGACCGTAAGACTGAAGCAGTTCGGCCTCCATGGGGCCGATAAAAAGATCGAGACGGGCAACGGCAATTTCGTCACCCACGCCGCGTTGAGCGGGAACATCGATGGCCCATGACTGGGCCTCCAGGTCCTTGTTTCCACTCAACCGGATGGTACCCTCGATCGGCTCCCCCTGCTCCTGGGGAACAATGCCATAAACGGCAAAGTACTTGTTCTGCAGACCCGCGAAATGAACGGATCCGCGCCACTGGCCCTCCACCTTCTCCACGCTCTTCTTCAGGTTCTGACGTTTTTTATAGTGATAATCTTCGCCGATGCGAGCCAGGGAACGCAGGGACGGCAACTCCATCTTCTGCACCCGCTCAGTCGGGGCAATGCCCTGATTCCAGCCGAACCGGAGCTGGTCCGGGGATCCCGCCAGGTTCAGGGAATGACGGGCCGCCGCGTCCGGGGCGGCCACCACGAGATCCACTTCCACACCGTAGGTATCCGGACGGAAGGTGAAGATCTTGCGGATTTCCAGACCGCCGACCGTGGTCAGGGTCAAGGTAAGGGAACTCGGCCCCGACCCTTCACCCAGATCCAGGTTCATCCGGTCCGACTGATAAACCGCCCCGCCCAACTGCAGGTCACCACCTCGGAAAAAGACGGCATCAACTCCGGCCTGGGGAATATTTTCCGGCACCAGTTTGACCGGTCCTCCCAGCCAGCTATCGTATTTCATGCCTTCCCATTGGGTGATTCGCCCACCCAGGGTGGAAATGTCCATCCTGAACAGGGGCGTTTTCACGGAGATCGTCTCTTCAACTCCACCGGGAACCAGCGCCAGCGCCTGGTCCGCGTTCAGCGGTTCGGATTCCGGAACCGCCACGGAGTCGGTGGTGGTCTCGGTATGGGAAAGATCCCTGTCGTAGGTGTCCACCGGGATCCGGGTCGTGGGAACCTCATCATCGACCATGAGGGTTGAATCAGGGCTGGTGCCGACAAGCTGTTCCGGGGCTTTCTCCGGTTGGGGGAAAAACTTGTTCATCAGGTATGGGTAGCCGGCCAGAATCAGAAAGATGAGAACAAAGGCCAGCAGTGTGCGCCTATCCATGGGCGGATTCTCCGATGGTCGGGGACGACGTGACGGGAGATGAATCATCCCCGTGGTTACATTCGGTATGTCCAGTATTTTCAACTTGTTTGCAGGTGGGAACCAGGTCTACGCCCCCGGGATGCCAGGGGTGACACCGAGCCACGCGTCGGAGTGTCAACCAGCCGCCCCGGAAGAAACCGTGGACCTTGAAGGCCTCGGCTCCGTAAGCCGAGCAGCAGGGATAAAACCGACAAGTGGAAGGCAACAGCGGCGAAATGAACCGCCGGTAGCCCAGAATCAACAGATATGGCAGACGCCACATATGATTCCCGCTGGTGCTCCGCCCTGGAGACAGTGTTTCGGGTCGGGCGCTGAAGCACCGGTTGACGAGGTTTAGGCGCAAATCGGGCGCGGTTCGGTGGGACTGGAAGATACCAATCAGAGAAGCGGGTCACAATCAGTGACCGAGCAGGTGGTCCAGTTCTTCCCTTACTTCATGGGAATTGGCCCCCAGAATATTCCGGCGGGCAACCAGGACGACCCACAGTCCCTCTACCGCGCGGGGATCTCCGGTTTCACTTCCGGAATCCCGCGGCAACCTCTTTAGGGTGCCCATGACATGCTCGAGAATGACCGACTCCCCATGGTCGGAAACGCTCTCGAAAACCGCGCGGAAAGCCTCGCGTAACAAGCGTTTGGCTCTGTTCCGTTTCACCGCGTTGCCTACTTTTTTGCTGGCAACCACGGCTCGGGCCACGTCATCGGCGGGTAACAGGTAAACTACGAGAAAGCGCCCAACTTTTTTGGCGCCATGCTCGTAGACCTCGTGAAATTCGCTTTTTCGTGTCAACGATCGCCATGCAGTCATACCAGTCACAACACTTTAACGGTTCGCACGGCAAAAAGGGCGATCAAGCGGAAATGCGCTTGCGTCCCTTGGCCCGGCGGCGTTTAAGCACCAGGCGGCCAGCCTTCGTCGACATCCGTTT
>JAGLCY010000081.1 GCA_023270185.1 Candidatus Krumholzibacteriia bacterium
GGTTCCATTCGGGACAACCGAACACCCGAATTCAAGATGAAATACCGCACAGTGGACGTGCTCCTGGTTGACGACGTGGCTTTCCTGGCCGGCAAGGAATCGACCCAGGAGGAGTTTTTCCACACCTTCAACGCGCTTTACGATCTTAAAAAACAGATCGTGTTGACCAGTGATCGTTCTCCCAAGGAGATCACCACGCTCGAGGAGCGCCTTCGCTCCAGATTCGAATGGGGGCTTATTACCGATATCCAACCCCCTAATCTGGAAACGCGTATGGCCATCCTCAAGCGCAAGGTAGAGGTCAACAATATTTATATCTCCGATGATGTCATCATCTACATCGCGGAGAATATTACCGACAATATCCGCCGTCTCGAGGGGGCGTTGATTCGCCTTCTTGCTTTCGCGAGTCTGACTGGGCGTGAAATTTCTCTGGAAATGGCCTCCGAGGTTCTCTCCTCCTTTTTCCAGGGACGTTCCACCGGGCCTGTGAAGATCGCCGATGTCATGAAAATCGTGGGTGAAGTCCATGATGTGACTGTCGATCAACTCAAGTCCAAACGACGCACCCAGGACCTGGCCCGGGCCCGTCAGATCGCGATGTACCTGGCGCGGGAAATGACCGGATCGTCCCTGAATCAAATAGGGCGCGCATTCGGCAACCGTGATCATTCGACTGTTTCCCATGCCTACCAGAAGATCCAAAAGGACATGAAGACAGATCCCCGTTTCAGGGGCGCCGTTCTGGATGTCCAGGATCGGGTGCGCGGAAGAAACTGAATTATTTCGGATTGATCCTGGTTCTCCTCCTAACCTGTCAGACCGATGGACCTTTTTCCGGCGGGTTTTCCTGCTGTTTTCATGATCATTGTCTCTTTAATTTATTGGGGAAAAACCTGGGGATAGATGTTGATAAATCGGGTAATATTCAGGTCTGGTGGGGAGAGTTTTCGACTGTGTGGGTAATTAGTGAATGAGTTGTCTGGATATCCCCATACTTATTCAAGGGCGATCATGGATCTCAATGGACTCTTTCCGCAACCAGAAGGTGATTGGGATGGTTTTTAAAAAACTTATCCCCATATCCCCAGCCCCTATATCTACTACATATTTTCTATATATATCAGGAATGAAAGAGGGAAAGCGCGGACTTGATCCGAACGGGTCGATCTCCTATCATGTCGATCCACACGGAATACGGAACAGATCAACAGACAGACCCTGACCGGAGGACGGCAAAGTGAAGTTCGAGATCCAGCAAGAGGATTTGCAGAAGGCCCTGGATATCATCGCCAATGTGGTGCCGACGAAGACCACCCTGCCCATCCTGACCTGCGTTCTGATGGAAGCGGCCGATGGTCGTTTGACCTTATCGGCCACCAATCTGGATATATCCATCACCACCGGTACGGACAAGGTAACCATCAAGGATGAAGGCAAGGTGGCCATCCCCGCGGTGAAGTTCGTGCCTTTTGTGCGATCACTGCGTTCCGGATCCGTGGTCATCTCCCAGAAGGGCAAGCAGATTCAGCTGGTCAGCGGCAAGGCCCGCATGACCGAGAACACCATGAATGTGGAAGAATATCCCGCCCTCAAGGAACTGGAAGATAAAAACGGGCTGGATGTCGAAGCCGCCGTACTGATCGATATGATCAACGAAACTTCCTATTCCGTATCCAAGGATGAAACCCGCCCCGCGCTGATGGGTATTCTTTGGGAAGTCCGTCCGGATTCGCTGACCCTGGTCGCGACTGATGCCCACCGGCTGGCTCGTAGTGGAAGATCCATGGAATGGGATATTTCCAGTGACCGGGAAATGATCGTCGACACCGCGGGTCTGCGTCATCTACCCCGTATTGTTTCCGGTCTCGATCAGGATGAAGCGGCCTCGGGCAACATCACCATATTTATGGGAGAGAACCAGTTGTCGTTCCGGGCCGGGCCTACCGTGCTCCACGCGCGTCTGCTCGAAGGACCATTTCCCGACTACAACGCCGTCATTCCCCAGGACAATGACAAATTCGTCACGCTGGATAAAGCCGATTTTTCCCAGACCATCAGACGGGTCTCCATCACGGCGGACCGCATCACCAGCCAGATCAAACTGGGGGTTGAAAACGGTCGGATGGAACTTTCCGCCCGTGGCACCGAAGGCAGCCAGTCCGAGGACGAAATTCCTGTTTCCTACGATGGTGAAGCCCTGGAAATCGGCTTCAACTTCGTGTATCTACAGGATATCCTGAAGAACATCAAATCCAACTCCATTCTGCTGTCCCTCAAGGATTCCCAGAGCGCCGCGCTGATCAAACCGTTGACCGAGGACGGCGACGAGACCGGGGTGCTCTGCCTGTTGATGCCCCTGCGTCTGGCCGGCGACTAGTTTGCGGATTCTGTCTGCAACCGTTAACGGATTCAGGAACCTCAAAGAATTGGACCTCACTTTTTCGCCCCGGGTCAATCTTGTCCTGGGGCGAAACGGTGAAGGCAAAACCAATTTTCTGGAAGCCCTCAATTTCCTGGCCCTTGGCCGAAGTCACCGCGGCAGTAAACCCGACGAAATGATCAACTTCGATAAGGAAACCCTCCACGTGACCCTGGAAGTGGAGGAAGAGTCGGGCTCTGTATTAACCTGTGAGTTCGGCCTGGATCGTTCAGGGGGACGCCGCTTCCGTGTCGACGGGGAAGCCATACGCCGCAGGGCGGACCTGGTGGGTCGTCTGGTCACGGTTTTTTTCAACCCGGACAGCATCAGACTGGTCCGGGGAGCACCACAGCGCCGGCGCCACTTTACCGATCATGGATTATCCGAATTCGACCCTCTTTTTCTCTCCCATTTGACCGCCCTGCAAAGGGTCATTCGGCAAAAAACAGGTCTTTTACGCGATCACAAAAAAGGACTCGCCAGCCCTCCGGAAACCCGCCGGGAACTGGAATCATGGAATAAGGAACTTGCTGTCCACGCCGCCGAGGTTTGTGCTGGACGACAGGAATATGCGTGTCTTTTAACCCCTTATTCGCACGGGACCCATAAAACACTTACCGACAACGACCTACAACTTGGATTTCGGTATTGTCCAAATCTGGAATGCGTGAAATCCCGTCAAAAAAACGACCCTGAAAAACCTTTCGCAAAAGAAGGTTTGGCAGCGGATATTTTCCAGGAAATCGACTATATTATGGAGTCTGAAATACAGCGTGGCAGACCGCGGATCGGACCCCAGTTGGATGACTTCGAAGTCCGGCTCGACGGGGTGGATTTACGGGTCTACGGATCCCAGGGTGAAATCCGCACAGCAACGATTGCCCTGATCCTGGCGCGCAGCGACGTGCTTTACCAAAAGCGACAAATTCGACCCGTCCTTTTTTTCGATGACATATTCAGTGAACTGGATAGACATCGCGCGCACAGACTGCAGGAAATGTCTTCCCGCCACCATCAGGTGTTTGTCGCGACGGCCCGCGCGGACGACATCGCCGATTGGCGTCCCGAAGAAATGAAGGCCTGGAATGTGCAAGGAGGCGGATTCACGGAGGCCGACAACGAACCCCCGTATTGAACCCGGAAGAGCATCAAAAAGGACGAGTGCCAAAGGATGAGCACCAGGCGTGAAGGTCCGCTGCCCATATCCCGCCTCATCGAGGGCGCGCTGCGGCAGTGCGGTCTTCATGACCGCCTGGAGGAACGGGCGGCCCTGCTGCGCTGGCGGGAAATCGTGGGCGACAAGATCGCCAACCATTCCCGCGCGGTGGACCTGGTGGACGGGGTTCTCGTTCTCGAAGCGGATCACGGCGCCTGGCGGCAAGAGCTGACCATGCTGGTGCCCATGATCATCCAGAAATTCAACGCCATGTTCGGCGAAGGGACCGTCACGGAAATCCAGTGGAGGGACCGGCCGCACCGAGGCAGGAAGCGCAAAAACGGCTAATGACGCAAGAGAGTGAACCCATCAAAAACAAAGAGCCGATGAAAAAAGCCGCAACGAACGGGGCCCAGGGCGCAAAAGGCTACACAGCCCAAGGCATCCAGGTTCTCAAGGGCCTGGAAGCGGTGCGCAAACGGCCCGCCATGTACATTGGCGACACCGCCACCAGGGGCCTGCACCATCTGGTGTACGAAGTCGTGGACAACTCCATCGATGAAGCGATGGCCGGCTACTGCGACCACATCCACGTGATCATCGGCGAAGGCGACACCATCAAGGTGATCGACAATGGCCGCGGCATTCCGGTGGATATGCACAAGGACGAGGGCAAGCCCGCCCTGGAGGTGGTGTTGACCAGCCTGCACGCCGGCGGCAAGTTCGACAAGGGCAGTTATAAGGTGTCCGGTGGTTTGCATGGCGTGGGTGTCAGTTGCGTGAACGCCCTGTCCGAGTGGCTCAAGGCCGAAGTCCGTCGCGATGGCAAGATCTACCAGATGGATTTCGAGCGCGGGGCCCTGGTGGGCGGGCTGCAGGAGGTCGGTGAGTGCCCGGAGGATCAAACAGGCACGACAATCACCTTCAAGGCTGACCACGAGATTTTTCCCGAATTGGTCTATTCCTTCGAGACGCTGCGCGGTCGCCTGCGCGAACTGGCCTTCCTGAACCGGGACCTGAAAATCGTTATCACCGATGATCGCAACGAGAAGGAACGGGAAGAAACGTTTCATTTTGAAGGCGGCATCGTGGAGTACGTGCGCTGGTTGAACGAAAGCCGCCAGGTGATCTGTCCCCAGCCCGTCTATTTCGAAGGGGAGAAGGACGGCGTTCAGGTTGAAGTGGCCATGGATTACAACGAGGGCTACAGCGAGGCCCTGTTCACCTTCGCCAACAACATCAACACCACCGAGGGCGGCAGCCACTTGTCGGGTTTCCGCGCCGGGCTGACCCGCACGGTGAACGCCTACGCCAATAGTTCCGGGCTGATGAAGAAGGATATGTCGAGCCTGACGGGTGACGACGTTCGCGAGGGACTGACGGCCATCATCGCGGTGAAGATCCCGGAACCCCAGTTCGAGGGCCAGACCAAGACAAAACTGGGAAACACCGAGGTCAAGGGACAGGTCGAAGCGCTGGTCAACACCTACCTGGGGGAGTATCTGCAGGAGCACCCCAAAGAAGCCAAGGGGATCATCAACAAGTGCATCGCCGCGTCCCAGGGACGCGAGGCCGCGCGCAAGGCCCGCGATCTGACGCGACGCAAGTCGGCCCTCGATTCGGCCGCCCTGCCGGGCAAACTGGCCGACTGTTCCAGCCGTGATCCGGCGGAATGCGAAATCTACCTGGTCGAGGGCGACAGCGCCGGCGGCTCGGCCAAACAAGGGCGCGAACGACGCTTCCAGGCCATTTTGCCGCTGAAGGGCAAGATCCTGAACGTGGAGAAGGCCCGCCTGGACAAGATGCTGGGCAACGATGAGATCAGAACCATTATCACGGCCCTTGGCACCAGTGTGGGCGCCGGCATCTTCGACATCACCAAATTGCGTTACCACAAGGTCATCATCATGACCGATGCCGACGTGGACGGAAGCCACATCCGCACCCTGATCCTGACCCTTTTCTTCCGTCACTTCCGCGAAGTGATCGAGCAGGGCTATATGTACATCGCCGAGCCTCCGCTGTACCGGGTGAAAAAGGGCAAGACGGAAATCTACGCCTACAGCGATGCCCAGAAAGACCGCCTGGTTGAAGAAATGGGGGGGACGAAGGGCATCTATGTGCAACGCTATAAAGGCCTGGGCGAAATGAACCCGGACCAACTGTGGGAAACGACCATGAACCCCGACTCACGAACCATGACGCGGGTGATGGTGGACGACGCGGCGGAAGCCGACCACATCTTCACCACCCTGATGGGTGACGAAGTCGAACCACGCCGCCGTTTCATCGAGGAAAACGCGGCCCAGATCAAACTCGAGGATCTTGACATCTAATTCGCGAAAAGCAGGGGCAAGGAATGGCCGACGACAAAAACAACTCCGGGAATAACGAGAATCCCGACCTGGGATCCAGTGGCGAGACCATCGTTGAAGCCAGCATCACCGAGAAGATGCGGACGTCCTACATCGAATACTCGATGAGCGTCATCATCAGCCGGGCGCTGCCCGACGTCAGGGACGGCCTGAAGCCGGTGCACCGCCGCGTGTTGACGGCCATGAACGATCTGAACCTGCAGCCGGGGCGGCCCTACCGGAAATCCGCGAAGATTACCGGTGACACCACCGGTAACTACCACCCGCACGGAACGTCGGCGGTATACGACACCATGGTGCGCATGGCCCAGGATTTCAGCCTGCGCTACCCCCAGGTCGATGGTCAGGGCAACTTCGGTTCGGTCGACGGTGACAGGGCGGCGGCCGAAAGGTATACCGAAGCCCGCCTGACGAAGTTCTCCACCGATATCATGCATGATCTCGACAAGGAAACCGTCGACTTCGTGCCCAACTATGATGGTTCACGCATGATGCCCTCGGTCATGCCCTCGAAGGTGCCCAACCTGCTGGTCAACGGGGCTGACGGCATCGCCGTCGGCATGGCCACCAAGATCCCGCCCCATAACATGGGTGAGGTCTGCGACGGCCTGGTCGCCCTGCTGGACAACCCGGACATGGAACCGCTGGACATGTTGGACCATGTGGCGGGACCTGATTTTCCCACCGGCGGCATCATTCACGGCCGGCGCGGAATTTACGACTATGTGACCACCGGCCGCGGCCGCGTTGTGGTGCGGGCCCGGACCGAAACTGAGATCGAAGACAACGGCCGGGCCAAGATCATCGTCAACGAACTGCCCTACCAGGTGAACAAGTCCTCGCTGATCGAGAAAATCGCCAACCTGGTGCGCGGCGGGGTCATCGAGGGCATCAGTGATCTGCGCGACGAGAGCGACCGCGAAGGCATGCGCATCGTGATCGTTCTGAAGAAGGACGCCTTCCCCCAGGTGATCCTGAACAAGCTCTATTCCCACACCATGATGCAGACGACCTTCGGCGTCATCAACCTGGCCCTGGTGAACAACCAGCCCAAAGTGATGAACATGAAGGAGACGATGCGGGAATTCCTGAAATTCCGCGAAGAAGTGATAGTCCGGCGCACCAAATACGAACTGCGCAAGGCCGAGGAAAGAGCCCACATCCTCGAGGGCTACAGGATTGCCCTGGACAACATCGATGAGATCGTCGAACTGATCAAGACCAGCGAATCCCCGGAAACCGCCCGTGAAGGCCTGATGAGCCGGTTCGGACTTTCAGAAATCCAGTCCCAGGCGATTCTGGATATGCGCCTGGCCCGCCTGACCGGCCTGGAGCGGCAGAAGATCGAGGACGAATACCTGGCCCTGATCGAACGCATCACCGAGCTGAAGGCCATCCTGAACAGTCGGGAACTGGTGATACAGATCATCCGCGACGAGATAGAACAGGTGCGCACAGCCTATGGCGACGATCGCCGCACGACCATCGTCGAGGACGAGGGTGAGATCGATATCGAGGACCTGATCGCGGACGAGCCCATGGTCGTGACAATCAGCAACCAGGGTTACGCCAAACGCATTCCGCTGGACACCTATCGCCAGCAGGGGCGGGGCGGCAAGGGCATCACCGCCATGGGCACCAAGGACGAGGATTTCGTCGACAACCTCTTTGTGGCTTCGACGCATCAGTATCTGCTGGTGATCACCCAGAAGGGGCAACTCTACTGGCTCAAGGTCCATCGCATTCCCAAGTCCGGCCGCGCCTCCAAGGGGCAGCCCATCGTGAACCTGATCCAGATCCAGCCCGGCGACAAGGTCCACGCCGTGGTGCCGGTGCGCGAGTTCAGCGCCGACAACTACCTGGCCTTCGCCACCAACATGGGCGTCGTCAAACGCACGCCGCTGCAGGATTTCTCCCGGCCGCGGCAGGCCGGCATCCGAGCCATCAAGCTGCTCGACGGTGAGCATCTGGTGGCTGTGCGGGAGACCGATGGCGACAGCGACATCATCATCGCCAGCAGCAATGGCCTGGCCATTCGTTTCCACGAGACGGACAGCCGCTCCATGGGTCGCACCGCGCGCGGTGTCCGGGGTATTTCCCTGCGTGATGGCGAACAGGCGATCGGGATGGTCGTGGTCAGCCCGGGTGACGAGGATATTTCCCTCCTTGCAATCACCAGGAACGGCTACGGCAAACGGACGCCGCTGGAGGATTACCGCATCCAAAGGCGCGGCGGCAAGGGCCTGATTACCATCAAGTGCAGCGATCGAAACGGTCCGTTGCTGGGCATCCGGGACGTGTATCCGGGTGAGGAGTTGATGGTGATCACGCGCAACGGCATCATGATCCGCATCGCGCTGGATTCGGTCAGCCAACAGAGTCGAAATACCCAGGGCGTGAGGATCATCAACCTGAAGAAGGACGATCTGGTCGGGTCCATCGCCAAGATCTCGTTGGAGGCTGTGGCCGATCTGGACAACGGTGATCCGGACTCCACTCCCCCGGACGGGGACACGGACCCTGTATAAGGATATCTTGAGTATTTTAACTAACAACCTGTCAACTGGTTACACCGGCCCCGGGAACTCACGTCTTTCCGGGTTGATTCCGGTTGGAAAGAAAACCTAGAATCCAGCCATGCCCAGCGTTGTGAATACAAAATCCAGCCACACCGAAATGCCGCCCAGAACCCGGGCGGTCTTTCGCTCCTTGGCTATCCTGTTCCTTGTGATCATGACATTCGGTCAAGCCACACCCGTGAAGGCGGCCGACCATCGCGGAGAGGAGCCGATCCAGCGGTTCAGTCTTTTGGCCGATCTGTCGGGTCAGGTTGATCTTGCCGGCGGTTTGGTTTTCCTGTCTGCCGGATCAAGGATTCCTTTGCTGCGCACGGAACTGGTTTCCCCGACCGATTCCCGGCGCCGTCGAATCACCGACATCTTCCACGCCGAAGTAACGGATGGAGTCACATGCGGTCACCGGGGTTTTTCCTCTCGGGCCGATGACGACCAGGACACCGAGATCGACGAGGACCCCCTCGACGGAATTGACAACGACCAGGATGGATATACCGACGAGGATTATGCCGCCATCAGCGACGCCATGGTTGCCATCCACCTGAGTGAACCGGGAAACGAGCTCGGCGGTCTACATCTGGAATATTATCATTGGACGACTCCCCATCTGAGTTCCGTGGTTTTTATCAACACGGGAGAAGGACGGGAATTCGCGAGTCGGGGAAGCTACCGTATTCATTCCTCCGGTCCCGAGTGGCTGGAAACCAGGATCAATTCCCTGCGCCATACCGTTACGGGCCGGCCCGAAAAAGACGACGCGGTGGCTTTTGTCTGCCAGACGAGCCGGGATGGTTCGTCTTTCAGCCGGGATCCATGTTCGCCCGGATCAAATCTGTGGCTCGGGGTTATGGTCCTGGACCGGGACTCCTCGACACGGTTCAAACTGGACAGCAATGAACTGGCCCTGGCCCTTGGTGACACCCCCGTTCCTCTGGCGATTTGCGCCGCGGATTCCTGGATGCAACTCAACCGGATACTCGGTGACGCCCGGCGCGTATATGAGGGAATGACCGACCCGGTCGACAACCGCCAGGTTCACTGGATCGTTCCTCCAGCCTGCACCGCGTGCAAAACGGCCGGCCCACCCGCATTTGATCTGAAGACCGATTCCGCCACCGGCATGACGCTCACGGCGGATGTTGCCCCCGGGCAGTGGGGACTGCTGGATCCGGATCTCTTTCGGGTCGGAGACCGGTTGCTTGGGGCCCCTCGGGAAATTCGCTGGTTGCCGGACGACGGTGAGGAATCCGTGGCCAACTGGAAGTGCATGACGGCCGGACATCTGCGGGACGGAACCCGTGACGCTGGAGCTTTATTCCTCTCTTTTCCGGATTTGCAGGGCCACCAGGCCAAGGGTCGTCTTGAGTTCATTTTCGATAACTTTATTGAAAACCCGGACCCGGCCACTGCCACGGAATTGGTGGGCCGATACCTCGACGGACGTCCCTTGCGGTCTTCTTTGAGGCCCGAACTTCCCAAGGAGCCGACATCCCGCTCTACGGAAGACCCAGGGAGCACCCTCAAATCAAGCCGGCATCAACTCAGCCTGTCGTCAGACCTTCTGATCGGTTGGCCAAATCCCTTCAGCGACATGATCAGTATCCGTTTCAAGGTCCCCCGCACGATGAAGGAAGCCTTTGTCTGGGATAAGGATGAGGAGCAACCGTTGGATATCGATCTTGAAGGAAATATTCAATGGTCGGGCGGATTTCCCAATGTTTCCGTCAAAATCTATAGTATTAACGGGCAGGAGTTGGTGACCCTCTACTCGGCCAATCAAGGCGTGGGGGAGGACACGGTCCAATGGAGCGGCACTGACGCCTTTGGGAGAAAAGTGGCCTCGGGAACCTATTTCTGTAAGCTCCAGATGGACGACTGGAGCGTGACCCGCCGACTGGTATTTATTCGTTGATTTTTCCTCTTTTTCGGTCCCGGAGGGTGCGCACCATCCCTCAACCCGTAAATCCGTGTCAAATTTCCCCTTGGGAAATACCGAATACCAAACCCCAAAAATTTTGACGGAATCGGCTCTATTTGACCGCCTATTTCCTCAGAATGGGAAGTAAACAGGAAAAATTATCACCCCAAAAGACCATTTTGGCGCATGTAATCGAAATTAAGGTGAATTATCCATTTTTTTTGATAGACAAGGCATATGGTGGCATCGTATTATTTATTACGTCAGAAGAGGAAATTTGAAGTTATGTCACACCTTTGCGCTGCCCAAGAAGCTTAATTGCTTGGGGGTATTAATGTGGAAGAACGGCTTGAAGCACAACAGGAGTCCTGGACCAGTTTTGTGATAGAGTTTCCAACCTATCCGAAGCAACTGGTGCATGGTCGGGAAGAGAGCCAGAGGATTTTATTTCTCTGTCCTCAGACCGAGGCCAATCCTACGGAATTGTGTCTGGCCCTGTTTGGATCCCAGATCCTGATGCACAGGCTGCAAAAAGGGGAATCGACGGATGCCCTGGCCACAACCGGCTTCGTTTTTGTCTACTCGGCTGAGACCACCAATGCGCTGCGGGGGGTCCTGGCCAGGTACCAGCAAATGACGAATGCTCCGGTCCTGGTTTCTCAGAAATCGAACGTGGTCAAAACTGCGCATTTCGTTACGGAGTTCCTGAACCGTGTAACCGCACCTGCCTTTGGGCAAGGTCGCGGTATCGGTAACGGCGCTTTCGAGGGTGGAAACGGAGCCCAAATGGACTCCTCAATCACCCCGCTTCCCGGCAACGAAGAATTGTGGAACGACGCCTTGCCGGAAATCGTCCTGGTAACCGAG
The DNA here is from genome assembly GCA_023270185.1 of Candidatus Krumholzibacteriia bacterium. Taxonomy (GTDB): domain Bacteria; phylum Krumholzibacteriota; class Krumholzibacteriia; order LZORAL124-64-63; family LZORAL124-64-63; genus JAGLCY01. Next base: position 11,315 of record JAGLCY010000081.1, read on the forward strand.
GACGGCGATACGGTGCATGCCTCACATTCACTTCAGGACTATCGGGCGGAATATGCGTGTCGCTACGTGCTCGCGCATTTCCACGAGAACATCAACCGGGACAAGATGGCCGAGACGGTCAACCTTTCCCCCGGTTATTTCTCGAACCTGTTTCGTTCCGAAGTGGGCATGAGTTTCAGCGACTATCTGATCCAGGTTCGGGTCGAAAACGCGAAGAGCCTGTTGCGTCGATTTGATCTTTCCGTCGACGCGATCAGCAAGAAGTGCGGCTTCAATAGCCTGGCCCACTTCTCGAGGACCTTCAAGGATCGCTGCGGGCTTTCGCCGCTGAAGTTCAGGAAGAGTCCTCACGCCGTTGCCTGAGTTTGTTTATTGGTTAAAGGCCCTTCCGGATTCCGGGAGGGCCTTTTTT
>JAGLCY010000082.1 GCA_023270185.1 Candidatus Krumholzibacteriia bacterium
TCAGCCAGGGTCAACGGTCATCCCGAAGAACGCCTGCCCAACACCCTGAGCATCAGCTTTCCCGACCTCACCGCCTCGGCCATCATCCACAACATGCCGGATGTTGCCGTGTCAGCCGGCGCCGCCTGTCACGGAGACGGCGGGGTGACCATCTCCCATGTGCTGAAGGCCATGGGCATACCGGAAAATTCAGCCCTGGGCACCATCCGCGTCTCCGTTGGCCGCATGACCAGCACCGAGGATGTCACCAATGGGTTGGCCGCGATTATCCGGGGTGTCCGAGCCGCTTCTGCTGATAAGTCAGGGTGAGATCAGTCCGTTTTGCGGGCTTCCAGCTTCGCCAATTGTGTTTGCAGGGTCGGACAGTGATTTTCGTCGGAAAGGATCTCGGCCAGGGTTGTTCCCTCGAACGCTTCCTGGACCATGCCCATGGCCTGATCGAGGCGGCGGTGCAGAGGACACAGATCGGAACTGTGTTCATCCATATCCAGGGGACAGGTTTTGATCCTCTTGTAGGGACCGACCGCGTTGAGGATTTCCATCATGTTCAAGTCCGCGGGTTTCCGCGCCAGGACAAATCCGCCCTTCAGCCCCCGCGTTGAATGCACCAGACCCGCCCGCACCAGCGACTGAAGAACCTTGGACAGATAGCTCTGGGGAACCTTCATGGTGTCGGCGATCTGCCGGGTGGTCATGGACCTGCCATCACCGGCGGCCAAGGCCACCATCGCTCGCATGGCGTATTCAATGGTCAAGGAAAACAAGAAAGACCCACCTTCGGTCGGGGTAAGTCCCACCGTCCTGGCCGGACTTAATTAGATATTTTTATCCAATTTACTGGCTCTACCGGAAGCTGTCAACGGCCGAAGGAGAACGCCACCCGGACGATGAGATAATCCCAGTTGTAGGTAAGCTGTCCCAGGTCAGGCGGAAGATTCGCGGAGTCGAAACGATTGTAGGTATATTCGCCGACGAGTTCGATGTTGTTCATTTTGAAGCCGAGCCCCCCGCTGAAGGCCGGAGCGTTAACGCTGGTCTTGTAGACTCCCTTGTACTGGAGTTCGTCCCGGTAGATGTTGTGGGCCAAGGCAATGCCCCCGGTCAGGAAAGGCCGGAATGACGACCTGGGGCCACCCGTGAAAACATGAAAATCGAGGCCGTATTTATAAGTGGATGCCCGGACGGAATAGGCGAGGTCCAGACTGCCATCATAGTCCATGACTCCGGTTGCGGAGCCCATCCTGATGTAATGGAAGGAAGGTGAAACTGCAAAATAATCGCCCAGGTAAGATCGGATACGGAAACCGATTTCATAGCCCGTTCCCTGCCCGATGCCGAGCATGTTCGCCATGGGGTCGTCGCTGACCAGGTAGAGTTCATCCTTCTGGTCACCCATGGGTTCAGCAAGGCCCCCTTCCAATAAAAACTCATGATTTGACAGCCCGCGCTGGTACTGTGACCCGTCAGGTGGCAAAACCACTCTGGCATCTACTGGGGGTACGAAGGTCGTTATTCCAACCAGCATCAGGAGCACGAAGGTTGCGGTTCCGTTCGTCAGGCGTCTCATGAGTTTCTTCCTCCGGTTGAATTAGGCCGGGTAGAAAGGGGGCCTGCCTGGACTCTCATCCATGAAGGATATTGCAGGGAGGATGCCGAATACATGAAATGCGGGGGAAATTCTTCTATTGTATTTATCTACAGATGTTTAAAATTTTTTCTTAATGCGACGGGTAAACCAAAAACGAATTCCGCCGACTCATGCTTTGTGCTCCCAGTAGGACAATCAGGCCCCAAAAGAGACAGCTGCCCGAAGATGACCTCCGGGCAGCTTTACAAGGTTGACCGCTCAATTGGTGGTCAGATTGCTCTCCATCTTGCCCGCGATGCCGAGTTTTTCCATCTGTCGATACAGGGTGCTTCGACTGATGCCCAACCGGCGGGCCGTCTCGGCTCGGTTACCGTCGGTCTCCGCCAGGGTCAACAGGATCCGGGATCGTCCGGTATCCAGGTTCGCCTGCCGGCTGGATCCTCCACCCGGCACGACCCTCAGCCGCACCTGCGAGGGATCCGATATACCCGAAAAGCCCCCGGGACCCTGGAAACACCAGGTATGTCCCCCGTGCGATCCGACTTCAACACTCACCTCGCCCCTGGACTCCTTCTGGACCCTGGCCTGTCTGGCCACCATGGCGATTTCCCGCACGTTACCCGGCCAGTCGTACCGCATCATCAGGTCCAGGCTTTCCTGGTTGAAATATTCGCCCAGTTCGACCCGTTGCCCCGACGCCATCATCAGGAAATGCCGCAGCAAAGGAAAGATGTCCTCGGTCCTTTCGGTGACCGGAGGCAGCTTCAGCTCCAGGATCTTCAGGCGATAGTACAGGTCGGCGCGAAATTTCCCCTCGGCGACCAGTTTTTGCAGATCCGAGTTGGTCGCGGCGATCAACCGGATGTTGGTCCGTCGCTGGGACGGATCCCCGATGGCCTGGTAGGTGCCGTCCTGCAACAGCCGCAAAAGTTGGGGCTGCAGTTCCAGCGGTAGATCACCAATCTCGTCCAGGAACAGGGTGCCGCCGTCGGCCTTGGCCGCCAGGCCGATGCCGTCGCGATCCGCCCCGCTGAACGAGCCTCTGGTGTGTCCGAAGAATTCCCGCGCGAAAATGGACTCGGGTATCGCCGAGACGTTGACGCTCACCAGTTCTCCGCCACTTCGTCCACTCTTCTGGTGCAGACGACCTGCAAAAAGTTCCTTGCCCGTGCCGGTGGCGCCGGTAATCAGGACCGGTTCGTCCGAGTCGGCGAAAGCGTCACAGAGCTGGATGAGATCCCGCATGCGGGAAGACACGTGAATGATGGGGTTGGCCACCGGCTGCTTCGGGCCCGTGCCGTGCATCCGGTCCACCGCGACAATCATTCGTTCCGTCTCCTCATGATCCGCCCTCCGGCTGGAAATGACCGACAACAGCTTGCGGGCGGTCAGGGTCCAGTGATCCACTTCCATCCTGAGGAACAGGTCCAGGGCCGACATGGCGGCCTGCCAGGCCTCGTCCAACAGAGCCGCGGGATCCTTGCACAATCCGCTGTCCAGACCGGCAAGTCGGGCACGAGCCAGGATCATCAGGGCCAGAGCGAGTTCATGGTCGGCCCCGACTTCCTTGAGCAAACGCGCCGCTTCGCGGCCGTGATGGGCGGCGGAATCAAGATCTCCGAGCCCAAGCAGGTTTTCGGCCAGGACACGGCGGACCACGCCCTCCTCGAACCGATCCCCCTGCCGACGGGCCATGGTCAGGGCGCTGCCCAGGACCGTGACCGCCTCGGATTGACGCCCGAGCCTCTCCAGACACTCGCCCTGCCTGCGCAGGACTTCCATGACGATGTCACCGTCGGGCGCGATGCTGCGTCCGATGGCCATGGCGCGGCTGTAGTAACGACGCGCTTTTTCGATGGCGCCTTCATCCCGACAGACATCACCCATGAACTCCAGGGCCAGGGCTTCCTCGCGGGACAGCATCATCTGGTTGGCCTCTTCGTAGGCGGTCAGCAGCATGCCGCGGGCAGCCTCGAAATCGCGCTGCAGCCGCAGGGTATTTCCCTGGGCGATGGCGCACCGGCACAGGCTGACCCTGGCGCCGACCTCTTTCATCAGGCGCGCAGCCGCCTTCAGCTCGGTCAGGGACCGGCTGAATTGACCCTGCTTGTAATAGGCGATGCCGATGTTCTGACGGTTGCCGCCCATGTTCTTGATCATGCCCAGTTGCGTGTGGATATCCAGGGCCCTGCGGAACCATCGTACCGCGCTTCGGTAATCCGACGACTTGAAGGAAATGATGCCCAGCAGGTTGGCCGTGCGAGCGCATTCAAACTCCCGATCCAGGACCTTGAACACAGCATAGGCCGCCTCGGCGTCCTCCCGGGCCCGGTCAGGATCGCCCAGGTAGGAAAAAGCCAGTCCCCTCAGATACAGGAACTCGGCGATGACCGGCGGCAGACCGCGGCGATTGGCTTCGATGAAAGCGGTGGTATCATCCACCACCTGCACATAATCTCCCCGCTTGCACGCGAAAGCCAACTGAACGACATCCAGCTCAGGCGATTCCTCAGCCACCATCCCCCACCGGCCGGCGGACGCCTGAAGCACTTCGAAATCATCAAATTTTTCCAACTGGAACAGATTCCTCGCACACAGGACCACGACGTCCTGCACCGTGGACGCCGTAAGATCAGGCACCAGCGACAGCGAAGGACGCTGCCCGGCGTCGACCTCGTCGAGGCAGCGTCGAGCCACCGCGAGAGAATTCTCGTAGTCCTCATCCAGATACGCCTGCCAGGCCTTTTTCCAGATGGAGGGATCCAGGGGAAGATCCTTCAAGAGTCCGTCACCAGAGCGGGTGACAGTCCCGGGGCGAACCGTGTCATGGCGCATTGGACCCCTCCATGCTCAAATCCACCGGACTCAGCTCGGAACTGTCGATGAACATGATCTTGAAAGTCAGGGTTCCACCCACGTACTGGGGAACAAGCAGGACCTGGATCCGGTTGAATTCGAAAACAAAGGGGAATCCGGTCGGGGCGGTGCCGGTCTGGTCGTGGACGTCGTCGCCGCCATCACCGCCGCTACTTCCATAATCATTGGTGTCCAGAGGGTCACCTTCGGTCCCACCGGTGCCCCCGCCCCCCAGGCTGATTTCCTTGACGGCCAACGCGTTGGTCGGAGCAAGGAAACTCACGATAACGGCGGCGGGAAAGACCAGGGACATGAGACGACCGGACAAAATGGAGAGCAAATTTTTCATGACTCCCTCCAGGGAGATTGACCGGACCGTCGAGACGAAAGCTTATCCCGAAGGTTGAAAGACTTGAACAATCCGGACAGGATTTTCAGGTGACGTTATTCTGAACCTAAGGAATCGGAGGCAGTAAGAAAAGAGGGTCGGCCAATTTGATGGCCGGCCCTCTGACAATCCATCAGCGGAAATCAGGCGTGAACGGGGATCCACTTCGACAAGACTTCGCAAACGACTTCAGGTTGGAAGGGCTTGTACAGGAAGTCGTTGACCCCCGCCTTCCGGAACTTTTCAAACTCTTCCCCCAGGTTGTAGGAAGTCAGGATCAGGATGGGTACCGGCCTGTCGAGATAGGGATGCTCGGACGGAAGCTCGCCCTCCAGTTTGCGGATGGCTCGGCTGGTTTCCATTCCGTTCATTCCCGGCATGTTCATATCCACGAGGATCAGATCGTAACGGGCTTCAGGGCAACCGTCCCGGAACATGGCCACGGCGTATTCTCCGGTCGTGGCGGGTTCCACTTCGCAACCCATGCGGCCAAGCAGTCGGGCGCAGACGGCCAGATTGACCGGCGCGTCATCGACCAGAAGAATGCGCAAAGGGTGTCCGTCCGTTTCAATACCGGGCACCTCGATTTTGCGGTCGCGGGGAGAACCCGAACGGCGTCTCGGCAGGGGCGGATGATCTCTGAATCCAGGACTCATGTCTTACCTCGGTTTGTTGTCGTGGATAAGTCGGTGATCGCCCAAGGTTTTTCGGCCGATAATGGGAGAATTTTAGATGAAATTGGTGATCTGGCGCCTTTTTCAACGCCGTTGCGGGATTTTGCGACTACCGCCCGCACAGGACTCGTGGTACATTGTCGCGATTGTCGAAACACCCCCGAATCGCCATCAAGGGAGTCACCATGGAGTACAGGTTTCTGGGCAAGTCGGGACTGAAAGTCTCGGCCCTGTCCTTCGGCGCCTGGGTCACCTTCCAGGACCAACTCGACGTGGACAAGGCCCACGAGTGCATGAAAACGGCCTTTGACGCCGGAGTTAACTTCTTCGACAACGCCGAGGCCTACGCCGGCGGGATGGCCGAAACCATCATGGGGCAGGTACTGAAAAAGGCCGGTTGGCGGCGCAGTGATCTGGTGATCTCCACCAAGATCTTCTGGGGCGGCACACCCCAAGGCCCCGGCAAACCTTTCAAACACGGTCCGAACGACCTCGGTCTGTCACGCAAGCACATCATCGAAGGCACCGACGCGGCGCTCAAGAGGCTGGACCTGGACTACGTCGACCTTTTGTACTGCCACCGCCCGGACATCGACACGCCCATCGAGGAAACGGTGTGGGCCATGAACCACATGGTGCAGCAGGGCAAGGCCCTGTACTGGGGCACCAGCGAGTGGTCCGCGGGTCAGATCCGGCAGGCCTATGACATCGCCCGCCGCGAGCACCTGATCCCTCCCACCATGGAGCAGCCCCAGTACAACATGCTCCATCGGGACAGGGTGGAGATGGAATACGCCCCCCTCTACGACGAGATCGGGCTGGGCACCACCATCTGGAGTCCGCTGGCCAGCGGCATCCTGACCGGCAAGTACAACGACGGCATCCCCGATGGATCGCGCCTTTCCCTGGAAAACTACCAGTGGCTGCGGCCCGAACTGGAAAGCGACGCGGGCAAAGCGAAAGTGGCCAAGGTCAAACTGCTGATGCCGGTGGCCGAGGAGCTGGGCTGCACCATGGCCCAGTTGGCCATCGCCTGGTGCCTGGCGAACGATGATGTCAGCACGGTGATCACCGGGGCTTCGCGCCCATCGCAGGTCACCGAAAACCTGGCTGCGTTGGAAATCGCCGAGCAGCTGACCCCCGACGTGCAGGAACGCATCGAAGGCATTCTCGACAATCGACCGGACAGCGAGCAAAACTGGAGAGGAATGTAATAATGAGGAAGGTCATACTAATCATGGCGATGATGAGCATTCTGGGTGGATGTGGCGACGGCGGAACCGGTGACGAGTCCGCCGACACTGCCGACGCCCCTGCCGATTCGGTTTACAACCCGTTCTTCGTGGAATGGGACGGTGTCTTCGGCACCCCGCCTTTCGACAAGATCGAGATCGCGCACTACGAACCCGCCATGATGCGGGGCATGGCCGAACATCAGGCCGAGATCACGGAGATCGCCCGCGGTTCGGAGTATCCCAACTTCGCCAACACCATCGAGGCCATGGATGCCGCCGGAACCCTGCTGACCAGGGTCGGCGACGTCTTCGGCGCCATGAACGGCACCATGACCAACGATGAGATGCAGGCCATCGCCAAACGCCTGGCGCCGCTGCGGTCCAAGCACCGGGACGCCATCCTGCTGAACCCCGAGCTTTTCTCCCGTGTCGACGCCGTGTACCAGCAGCGCGAAAAGCTGGACCTGGAGCCGGAGCAGAGGATGCTGCTCAAGGAAACCTGGAAACGGTTCGTGCGGGGCGGCGCCAACCTGTCCGAAGCCAAAAAGGAAGAGCTGAAGGCCCTGAACGAGGAGCTTTCGGTCCTGTCGCTGCAGTTCGGTGAAAACGTGCTGAAGGAAACCAACAGATTCGAGATGGTCATCGACAACAAGGACGACCTTGTGGGCCTGCCCGACGCGGTGATCGAGGCCGCGGCCGAAGCGGCGGTCAAACGGGGCCATGAAGACAAGTGGGTCTTCACCCTGCACAAGCCCAGCCTGATTCCTTTTTTGCAGTACAGCCCGAAGCGTGAACTGCGCGAGAAGATGTTCACCGGTTACACCAAGGTCGGCGACAACGGCGACGACCTGGACAACAACGCCATCCTGGCCCGCATGGCCTCCCTCAGGACGCAGAGGGCGAATCTGCTGGGCTTTCCTTCCCACGCCCATTACGTCCTGGACGACAACATGGCCAAGACCCCCGACAAGGTCTACGAACTGTTGAACAAGCTATGGACTCCCGCGTTGGCCCAGGCCAAGAGCGAGACGACCGAATTCCAGAAAATGATCGACAAGGAAAACACGAAAAAGAATCGCTTCAAGGTTGAGCCCTGGGACTGGTGGTACTACGCCGAGAAGGTCAAGAAGGCCAAGTACGACCTGGACGAGGAGATGGTGCGTCCCTATTTCGAGCTGGAAAACGTCCGGCTGGGTCTGTTCGATACGGTCAACAAACTGTACGGCATCACCTTCGATGGGCGGCCCGACATCCCGGTCTACCATGAACACGTGAAGGCCTACGAGGTCAAGGAAGCCGATGGCACGACGGTCGCCATCTGGTTCAGCGATTATTTCCCCCGCGAAAGCAAACGCGGCGGCGCCTGGATGAGCTCTTTCCGCAAGCAGTGCTACGTCGACGGCGAGCGCGTCATTCCGGTGATCTACAACGTGGGCAACTTCACCAAGCCGACGGCCGAAATGCCCGCCCTGCTGAGCGCCGACGAAGTGGGCACCATGTTCCACGAGTTCGGTCACGCGCTGCACGGTATGCTGTCGGACTGCCGTTACCAATCCCTGAGCGGCACGTCGGTGGCGCGGGACTTCGTCGAACTGCCCAGCCAGGTCATGGAAAACTGGGCCTTCGAACCCGAAGTGCTGGCCACCTACGCCAAGCATTACAAGACGGGTGAGCCGATCCCCGCCGAGCTGGTCGAAAAACTGGAGAAGAGCAAACACTTCAACCAGGGTTTCGCCACCACGGAATACCTGGCCGCCAGCTTCCTGGACATGGATTGGCACACCATCGAAACAACCGAAGAGAAGGACGTCGCGGTATTCGAAACCGAATCCATGGACAGGATCGGACTGATCAAGGAGATCGTGTCCCGCTATCGCAGCCCCTACTTCCGGCATATCTTCTCCGGGAGCTACTCATCGGGTTACTACTCGTACGTGTGGGCCGAGGTGCTGGACGCCGACGCCTTCGAGGCTTTCAAGGAGACGGGCAACATCTTTGACCCCGCGACCGCCAAATCGTTCCGGGACAACATCCTGTCCCGAGGCGGCACGGAAGAGCCCATGACGCTTTACAAACAGTTCAGGGGCAAGGATCCGGAGATCGGCCCCCTGCTGGTCAGAAAAGGAATGGAATAACCCTGAGGCGCGGGCGGGATCTTTCGCGGGATCCCGCCCGGCATTTTTCAATGGAACCAGATTTGTAAAAAGATTATCGATCCCAGCAAAACCAGCCCCATCACTCCGACACCGCGATCCTCCACGTGCCAGATATCGCTCCACCGTATGCCACGCCGATTTCTCAGCCAGGCTTCGGTCGCCACAATCGCGAAACCGATCACGATGGTCAGCGCCGTGATGTTGAAATAGGCGACATTGGGCAGCAACTGTTCCAGCAGCAGTTTGATTCCGATGCTCAGGAACATCATCACGAAGACCAGGGTCGGGCTGGCTCGGTACAGGAAGACCGCCGCCATGATCAGGATCACGAACCCGACCTTGATGTAGTACGAGATGTCGTTGAACCAGTGGGTCAGCGCGAATTCCGGATTGTGGAACTTGAAGTACACCTGGACGAAACCGAAACACAGGCCGGCCAGTAGCGTCACGACGATGGCCTTCTTGCCCATGCCCACAACTTCCCTGTCGGTGGCGTCGGGCTTGATACGGCGCTGATAGATATCGATGGACCAGAGGGTGGAGACCGAGTTGAAAATCGAATCGACCGAGCTCATCAGCGAGGCGAACAGTCCGGTCAGGATCAGGCCGCGAAATCCCACCGGCAGGAGCATGTTGACCAGGGTCGGGTAGGCCTGGTCGGGGTCGGACAGCGGATTGTCCTTCAACAGTCCGGCCAGGGCGATGGCCGGAATCACGATGATCGCCGCCATTACGTATTTGAGCACCCCGGCGGCCAGCAGACCAACCTGGGCGTGTTTGACCGACTTGGCCGCCAGCGCGCGCTGCAGAATGATCTGGTTGCTGCCCCAGTAGTTCAGGTTCAGCAGCAGCATGGCCCCGATGGCGGTCCACGGCAGCTTGGGATGATCGGCGGGCAGGTGCAGGTGCATCAGGTCGGTTTGCA